>JAJYSL010000123.1 GCA_021793595.1 Acidobacteriota bacterium | reverse complement strand
GGAAACCGGAGAAGGTCAGCGCCGACACGGGCTACTTCAGCGAGGCGAATGTGACCGATGAGCAAGTGAAAGACGTCGATCTGTACGTGGCGACGGGCCAAAGCTATTGCGGCTGCCAACAGGGGCTGGATGTCAGAAAAATATCTTCCCCAGGCGGATCAGGTGAAGTGTTTTTTTCTTGACATCCCCTTTTATAGAACCCGCCCATTTGCTCCCTCTATCGATGTGTTTTGCGCTGCTTTGATCGGGATCAATTGCAAATAGGATGTGCGCTTCTTGGAGCTGTGAGCTTGCCCTTCACTTTCGCTCTTGTCCACACGAAGCGAACCGCAAAAATCACTTGCCGAAGGACGCGAGAATCGGCCTGTATCAAATCGTGCATGATAAAACGGCCTGTAACACAGGCTTTGTACCACCAGAACGCGCTAACAGGTATTTCGGCAAACAGCAAAGCCCGTTGATTTAGCAGGCTTTAGCGTCAAGTGGCTGGTAGCGCTAACGGGAATCGAACCCGTGTTTTAAGATTGAGAATCTCACGTCCTAACCCCTAGACGATAGCGCCCTGTATCCTTCTCACTATAACGAACCCAACCCGCGGCGACAACCGCGGCGCGTGGGCCAGGCGTGTCTTAAATGCGCTTTCCGCGCGGAGATTTCTTGGGCAAAGCAGCCTGCTCCGTTTGACAAACGATGTGAGCGGCTCTACCGTGGCTACGTTGGCCCGGTGACACTGTTGCGGACAGCCTATGAACATCCCCACCCGCCGATCAAAGGACTCTATGAAGATGCAAAAAGCCTTCCCTGCCTATATTGCCTATCTGTTGCTGCTGTTTTTCAGTTTCCTTTTGCTGGGTTCCGTTCACGCCCCAGGACAAATGTCTAATAACCGAGGCCCTCAAACCATTACACCCGCGGTGGAGCAGAAAGTGGATGCGATGGTGCAAAAGCTGACGCTGGAGCAGAAGATCGCGTTGATCGGCGGCGAAGACAGCATGTATATTCGCAGCGAACCAAGCATCGGATTTCCACGACTGAAGATGTCGGATGGCCCGATGGGGGTGCGCACCTGGGGACCCTCGACAGCGTATGCGGCCGGCATTGGACTGGCGGCGAGTTGGGACCGGGTACTGGCTGAAAAAGTGGGGGTCGGACTGGGTGAGGATGCGCGGGCGCGCGGTGTGAATTTTCTGCTTGGACCGGGAGTAAATATTTATCGCGAGCCGATGAATGGGCGTAACTTTGAATATTTTGGCGAAGACCCCTTCCTTGCCGGACAAATTGCAGCCCACTACATTGACGGCGTGCAGAGCCACGGCGTCAGCGCCACGGTGAAGCATTTCGCCGCCAATAATTCCGAGTATGACCGGCAGCGTTCCAACTCCGTAATCGACGAGCGCACGTTGCGGGAGATTTATTTGCCGGCGTTTGAAGCCGCGGTGAAACAGGGTCATGTCGGCGCCGTCATGGATTCCTACAATTTGATCAACGGCGAGCACGCCACACAAAATGCGTTCCTGAATATTCAGGTATTGCGCAAGGATTGGGGATTTCGCGGCATCGTGATGTCGGACTGGGGCGCTGCACATGACGGAATTGCAGACGCGAATGGCGGGCTCGATTTGGAAATGCCGGATGCCAAGTACATGACGGCCGGGACGTTGCTACCGGCCATCAAAAGCGGTCAAGTCACAGTGGCCACGATCGATCAGAAGGTTCGGCGAATCCTTCGGACAGCGATGCAGTTTGGATTTCTGGATCGCGAGCAACTTGATCCCAGCATTCCTCTGTATAACCAGCACGGCGATGCGATTGCGCTGCAGTCGGCGGAAGAGGGCGCGGTTCTGCTGAAGAATGAAAACCACCTGTTGCCGCTGGATCGCCATACGATTCATACGCTCGCGGTGCTGGGCCCGGATTCTTACCCTGCTGTTCCCGGTGCGGGAGGCAGTTCTGAAGTGACGGCGTTCGCGCCGGTGAGTTTTATGACCGGGTTGAGCAACGGCCTGCATCCCGGAGTGAATGTGCTTTGGAATTCTGGAGTGGTGAAGCCCGAGGATGTGTTCAAGAACACGAAGTGGTGCACCGATGCGGCCTGCCAGCATACCGGCCTGAAACGGGATGAATACGTTCTATCGGCCAACGATCGACTATTCTCCACCGTGGATGAGACCGTGGATCGTGCGGCCAGTTCGTGGTTGAGCCAGCAGACCAAGACACCCCGTCGCGTGGAATGGCATGGATATTTCATTCCGCAAACTTCGGGGGTCTACACTGTGGTCGCCAACGATCAGTGGCGCGACCATGACGAAGTATTGATCAACGGCAAGAATCTTCTCTCTGAAGTTCAGGGAGAAGGCGGCTCGCTGCAGTCGGCAAATGTGACGATGGAAGCCGGCAAGCCGGTGCTGGTGCAGTTCAATTATTTTCCGGGAAAACCAACGAATACGCCGTCGCTCGGCATCATTGAACAGGACAAGGTGGTTGATCCGGCGGCGATCCAACTGGCAAAAATGGCGGATGCCGTGGTACTTTCGGTGGGCTTTAGTCCCGCGACAGAGTCGGAGGGAGGGGATCGCACCTATCAGCTTCCATTCGGACAGGAGGAATTGATCCGCGAAGTGACGGCGGCCAATCCTAAAACTGTTGTGGTGCTGACGGCGGGCGGCAGCGTGGCCACGCAGGACTGGATCGCTCGCACACCGGCGCTGCTGCAGACCTGGTACGGCGGCCAGGAAGCCGGCACTGCGCTAACGAAAATCCTGTTTGGGGATGTGAATCCATCCGGCAAGTTGCCGATCAGTTGGGAGAAGCGGATTGAAGACAATCCCACCTACAAAACGTATTACGAGCTGCCTGGTACGCGGGACATCAAATATAGCGAGGGAGTTTTTATCGGGTATCGCTACTACGAAACCAGTACGGTGAAGCCGCTGTTTCCTTTCGGATTCGGCCTGTCGTACACCAATTTCGCATTCAGCAATCTTTCGGTGTCGCCGCAGACGGTCTCCCCAGACGGACCGATTCAGGTTGGGTTCGACGTGAAAAATGTCGGCCAGGTGGCGGGGGCGGAGGTGGCGCAGGTGTATGTTGGCGATCCGTCGGCAACGGTGAAGCGTCCAAAGATGGAGCTAAAAGGATTTTCGCGAGTCATGCTGCGACCGCGAGAGGTACACCACGTGACCGTCACGCTGGACAAACGCTCGCTCGCCTACTGGGACACGAACACGCACGGATGGAAAGTCGATCCGGGAAAATTTGTTGTCTACGTCGGGGATTCGTCGGAGAATGTTCCGCTGCAACAAGATTTCAACGTGCAGTAGTGGCGGATTTGTCGGATAGCGTAAGGTATGGGTGCCACATTCAAGCCTGCGTTTGGCTTGAATGTGGCGCATAACTAAAGCCGCACGCCAATACCTGGGGAAAAAGCCTTATCGCTTCTACAATCCCAGCTTCTTCACTTCTTCCTGATAATACTTGCGATAGAGGATTTCCCACTCCTGGCTACCTTCAGGAATATTCTTCTTGTGGGAAGAGACCTTCAGGCGCGCGGCCTGGTCGATCTTCATCTCTTCGGCAAACAGCTTTGCCAGCATTTTGCGAGACTCCTGCCGGATGGTGTTGCGGTCTTCGTGAAACTCACACTCGTCGGTCTCGGCCAGTGTGTCGGCAATCACGTGCGCTAGTTTATTCAATTTATCGTCGGAGATTCTCATAGCACCGCCTTGTATTTGCGGGCGAGTTCCTGCTTGATTTTCTTGAACATTTCCTGGTAGCTGGCGCCGGTGCGACGCATTTCTTCCTGATATGCCTCGAGGATCAGACGAACCTCGTCGTTGATGCGGTCCTCCAGCATCAATTCATCAATCAGGGCAGCCTGTACGCGGTTGTTCAAGACCTCAACTTTGTCGGTCTGGATCATCTTGACATCGATCAGATGCTTGACGGTGCGCCGGCCTAAATATCCAACATAATCTTTTGAGAAATTCATTGTTCCCCTCGGAATATAGCACAGCGAGCGGCTCGAGACTGCACCCGCAACAGTTTTTCAGGTCTTCGCGGGCCGGTGCTCGCAAACTCCGGTGTTGATGCAGCCCTCCGCCAGCATGAGCCTTTCTACCGGACACCCCGCCACCATATGCGAGGCAACAATTTCATCCACATCGGCTTCAGAGACATGCCCATACCAGACGGCTTCCGGGTAGACGACCACGGTTGGCCCGTGTTCACACTGATCCAGGCAGCCGGCTTTGTTGACGCGGACGCTCCCTTTCAGGCCGGCGACATCTACAGCCTGCTTAAATCGTGCCTGCAATTGCGACTTGCCGTCGGCGTTACAGCTGGGACGCGCGCTGCCGGGTTCGCGCTGGTTGGTGCAGACAAATACGTGCCGATGATACTTTGTCAAGAAGTCCTACTCCCAAAAACAATTCTGTCCCCTTTCATCATAAAGGGTTCACGGCGCTGGGCCAGTTTTCCTGTGGTCGTAGTCGACAGAAAGAAAGCTCCCGCATCGGGCGGCCGCAGCGACCGGGTGCAGATTCTGGTTGTCGGCATGATCGCTGCGGGAAAACTGGGCTAGGATGGAAAGGATGGATTCCAACAACCTGACTTCGCTGAAAGATGACATGATCGCCTTTATTGAAGGTCATGGCATGCGACATTTTCCCGCTTTGATTCCGGAAGACACGCCGCGCGTGTGGTGGAGCGATCCAGAAACGGCGGACGACAACGCCCCGAGCGCCAAGGAAAGCTGGAAGGACTTCGTGGAAATGGCGAAGACCGCGGGCGCGCCGCTGGTGTGCATTGGCGAAGATTCCGTCGACCGGACCACGCTGGAATTGCTGGCCAGTGAACTGCAGGATATGTCGAGCACGGAATCGGCCGGACCGGAGATGGACAAGCTGAATCGGCTGTTCCTTGAAATTGGCAAGGTTGGCCATATTGAGCTGGCGTTCCCTCACCAGGGAATCCTGTTTGTGCATGAGACGCAGACGGAGTGGTACCGGGAGTATCGGGCCATGGTAAACACCGTCGATAGCCTGCAGGAACTGATTGAAGATGCACTCGACGAAGACGACGAGGATGAAGAGTGAACGATGACCCCGTTGCCGCGACCGTCCAAGCTTGCATTTCGGTGCCTCCCGGCGGGAAGCGGACTGCGGAGATCGTGGCCGTCGAAGAAGAGACCGCGCCATGGAAATTGCCTCCTAAATCCCTGATCGAGCGACCCTGCAACCTGGAGGTTCGCGAGGCCTATTTGCGTGCAGGTATCGCTCTAGAGATCGCAAATTTTCTCAGTCGCCGTCTGGATCGTTTCATCGAGTGGGAATCGCTGACTGCCGCTAAACTGTCGAACATTGTTGACCCGGGCGCCATACCTTCCATGGATCGTGCCGTGGAACGCATTGTGCGCGCCATCGTGCGGCGCGAACGTATCGCGCTGGCCTGCGATCACGATATGGACGGTACTGCTTCGGCGGCAGTGCTGTGGACGGCGATGGTCGAGGCCTTTGGAGTTTCGCCGGAACTCATCTGCGTGGTCACCAGCCATCGGCTGACAGAGGGCTATGGGATTGGCGAAGGCGTTGTCTCACGGATCAAGGACTTCGGCGCGCAGCTGGTTATCTCCGCCGATAAAGGTAGCAGCGACGAGCCGCGAATTGCCACGCTGGCCGCCGCCGGGATTGATGTCGTGGTCACCGATCATCACGTCATTCCGCCGGACGGGCCGCCGCGATCCGCGCATGCGGTGGTCAATCCGTCGCGCTTGGATTGCGAATATGACAAGCATGTGTGCGGCGCGGGGGTTGCGTTTCTCGTCATGGCGAAAGTGCGCAGCGCGCTGCTGGAGCAGGGCGTGTTCGCGGAGCTGCCATCGCTTGCCAGCCTGCTGGATTTTGTTGCGGTCGCGACGATTGCGGACTGCGTTTCTTTATCTCCCGGCGCGAGCCTGATCAATCGCGCCTTTCTACGTCGGGGCATGCAGCAGGTTCGTTCAGGACGCCGGCCGTGCTGGAAAGTTTTTGCGGCGGAGGTGGATGGGGAAATCGACGCCGAGACCATCGCGTTTCGCCTGGTGCCCGCGATTGCCGCCTCCGGGCGGCTGGATTGGGCGGAGGTGGGCTTTCGATTTCTGATCGCAAAGACGGAAGCGGACGCCGCAGCCTGCTGGAGCCAGCTGAAGCGCGAGAATTCTGAGCGGCAATCGATTGAGCGCAGACTGCGGGAGCAAGCGTTTCCGCAAGCGGCGCGGGTTGCAGGACCGGCGATCGTTTTATTCCTGGAGGACGGCCACGCCGGTGTCCACGGTATTACAGCCAGCCGCGTAGTGGAGGCATTTGGAAAGCCCTGCGCAATCTTCGCACCGCAGGGACAAGGCGCGCGGACGACCGCGCCTGCGCTGGCCGCGGAAACGGACTCCGACAATGGGACGGGACTCGCCAGCGGATCCTTTCGTTCGGTGCCGGGGATCGATGTGCAGCGCGCGCTGAAAGAAATCGCAAGTTCCTATCCGGATTTGCTGGTGGCCTTCGGTGGTCACCAGGCGGCGGCAGGCGCAACTATCCGAGTGATGGATATGGAACGTTTTCGGCAGGCCTTCACGTTCGCGGTTGCGGAGCAAACCGGGGGAGCGGTGGCGACAGGACCTACGTTGTGGACGGATGGCGAGCTCGATGCCAATGCACATGACCTGAAGAGCATTCAGACTCTGGAGGCGATGGGACCGTTTGGTCGCGGATTCGAAGCGCCAATCTACTCAGGAACGTTTCGTGTGGCTAACTATCGCCCGCTGACAAACGGCAGGCATGGACGCCTTGGCTTACAGCGCGACAAACTGACGCTCCAGGCAATCTGGTTTTCCATTGACACCGCGTTGGATCGGCAACCGGCTGTCGGCGACATGATAGACATTGCCTATCGGCTGACGCGACACGAATTTCGCGGACAGGTGGAAGTGCAGGCCACGATTGTCGCGGGAACTCTGCAATCGTCTTCGCAATGATTCCTAGCGATCGAACGCGCCGGCTGTAGAAGCGCTGGCGTGAACCACAGCCTGCACGCTGGCGATGGGATGGAAGTTCAACGGCCGAACGCAGAACAGGGTTCCAACCACCAACAGCAATGCAGCCAGTGCAACGCGCAGTTGGCGATTCGGCAATCGAGGAGCTACGGCGCTGCCTGCCAGGGCTCCGAACAATCCGCCGAGCACCAGCTTCAACAAAAGCGCGCTGTCATAACTTCCGCCGAACACGTGCAAGCCGCCGCCGACCAGGGAGAGGCAAAGCCCGAAGACGAGATCCGTGCCGACAACCTGCGATGCGTCGAGCGTGGTGAGGCTGAGCAGCGCAAGCGTACCCAGAGCGCCTGCCCCTGAGGATGAAAAGCCAACTTCAGTACCAATCGGCAGCATCAGCGCCGCGATCCATCCGGGATGGATCTTTCTTGCTCGGATTGCCGGCGCGGGGCGAAGGTTTCGGTACAGATGCCAGGCGGATGACGCAACAATGATGCTGCCTAGCGCGACATACAAAATGTTTTGCCGGCCATGTCGCACCACCCCGTAGAACAGCTCCACGCCGAGAATCACTCCGGGGAGACCGCCCAGGAGCATCCAGCCAACCACGCGATAGACCACCTGCTTGCGCCAGATCTGGACCGGCACAACGATCATTTTTACGATGGCGGAATAGGCCAGGGCTGTGCCGACGCTGAGATCAATGGGAACGTGCAAGAACAGGATCAGCAGCGGCGCGGCGATCGTGCCCGCGCCTACGCCGGTGACTGCAATGGCAAACGCGATGAAAAATCCAATCGCCAATTCCATGGTGAGCCCGATCTAACAAGTTTTGTTGTGAAATGGAATGCGAGACAGGCAGGAATGGACCCGAGGCTCGCAAGGAATGCGACCGCAGGGATTTGGATTTCTTAGGAGACTGAAGAGGAGGTCGTGGAACTATCGACAGTGCTCACACCCTGGGCCAGTGACGCTGCGACAACAGCAACCGCGAACCTGGAACCGATACGTCAGAGTGCAGCGCTGGATAGCCATGACTTCTCTAGAATGTCGGATGCGCATCAACCTGTCAATTCGCGAGTTGTACGATAGCCGAGATTTGACGCGGTACTTTTCCGGTATCCCATATCGCTAATTCCGCTCTACATCGCTGCAATCTGCATGGCGACAAAGTTGTAGCTTCCGGCGTTATAGAACAGGTAGCCGTAGACCGCGACATTTTGACCTTTCGTAGCTGCGGTAAGCCCCTGCATCTGCGTCTGCGCGGTCTGGTAGACGGCTACGCTGGTGGCTCCCGTCAACAAGGTAAAAGCTGAATCCGACGGCAGGCTAAGCGTAAAGCCGCTGCCGGAGGCACTGGCGACAGTCCCGCTCAGACCCTGCGGCTCCAGCTCAAATCCGGCCGCGGTCATGCTGCCCATATTCATAAAGCCGCCTCCGCCCATCATGCCGCCGCCGGAGGACATGGAACCCGAGCCTACCGCTGCAATGTTCTGGCCCGCAGCCATGTGAGACGCGTCGAACCGCAGCGTAATCGGCAACCCGGACATCGACATGCCCACATCGTCAATGCCGTAGGTGGCGCTGCCGCCCGCGTTGACCGTCATGCCATTGGCCAGCAGCGACGCCATCATGCCCGCGCCAATGCCATTGTCCGGAAACATGGTCATTTGCGTCACCGGACTGCCGGTCGTCGCGGTGATCATCCCGATCGGCATCACGCCACCGGACCCCATCATGGCCGTGACTGAATTCGCCATCCAGGTTCCGCCGGGTTGCAGGGTCGCGTTCACCGTCATGATCTGGCCATTGCTCATCATTCCCATGTTGGACATCGTCTGCCCGTTCATCCCCTGGTACTGCGTATTGCTGCCGGTCGCAAGGGACATCGGCATTCCCTGCAGCGTGCCCATGGTAAAGGTGCTGCCGGAGATTCCCGTCACGTTGCCGACCACCTGCATCATGCCGCCTTGTTCTGGCGTAGCACTGGCATTCCCCATAGCGGTTTCAGCGGACGCGTCAAACTTTGGAGTAAAGGTGATCGCTCCGCCGGAACCGGTCCCCACGGAATTGGAGAGATTCAGATCCAGGTTCATCACCATGGCGGTGCTTCCCACCGTGAGCGGAGTGCTCAATGGAATATTGACCGTCATCGGCGTAGAAAACACTTGTTGCGCCGGGCTATGCGACGATGTCATGGACGTGACGGTCGCAGAGGACAGCGTGACCGACATCGCATTGTATGTTCCCTGCGGAATCGACTGCATCATGAGCGGAGCCACCGTCCCCCGCAGGTGCGCCAGTTCCATAGTCATTGGGGAGGAGATGGTCATTGGGACACTGGTTCCGGATGTGTTGGTAAAGCTCATGGCGCTGATGGTCACCGCGCACTCCAGGACCGAATCCGAGGGAGTGTCGCCCATGTTCACCAGCACAGCCGTCGATGCAGCCGGGGGCGTTACGGGCGGCGTTGGAGTGCTGCCAGAGCCAGAACCGCTGCCGCACCCGATTGTGCCAGCGGTTGCCATTGCGAGGGTCAGCAACGTACATGCGGCCCAGCTTGCTGTTGCAGATCGTTTCATGGTCCTTCTCCTTACCAGACCGTTTCGGAACGCAGGACCATCCAAAATCGACGTTTGCCGACTCTGTTCATCGCCTGCACGAGTAGTGTAGCTGTTCGCGGACCCTTACGTCACTGGATGTGACATCCGACGCCAGAACGCAGTTCATCCCCCGTCGCGACGCCCAGCAAAAACGCCGCCACCGTGAATGGGCAGCGGCGTCATTGGCAATGCGAAAACAATGTTTATTTCTTCGAATGCATCGGCAGCGGCTGCAATATCTGGTCCAGCATGTCGGGTTTGGAGTCGACGCGCTCCAAATGCGGATAACGTTCGCCTCCGTGATAATCGATCTTCACGTCGCGGAAATACGCCGTATTCTCGACAATCAATTCAATCGGCGCCTGCGTGGTTTTGGAATTGCGAATGGCGTCATGCATCAATGCGTCCGTGTACGCACGCCCGTTCACCGCGACAATTTTCATTCCCGGCCCCAAGCCCGCTTTGTATGCCGGCGAATCAAACAGCACGTCGCTCATCACGCCCTGGTGTGACAGATGCAGCCCCAGCGAATACCAGGCATCGACGCCTCGCAGCGCCTCCATCGAGGCTTCCATCGAGTTGGGCGTATCCGAATACGTCAGGCGATAGCCACCGTTTTCGATTCCGCCCAGCGGCGCGTGATTTTCTTTGGTCGTCAGTTTCTCCGTCAAGAATCCTGCCCAATCGTAGGGCTGAACGGCATTCAGATTACTCACCACATCTTCAAAAGTGTAAGGCACGGTGATCGGACCCGTATCGCCATTCAGGCCGAGGAAACGCACGCAAAAATCATTCAGCGATTTTTTACCATGGCTTTGCTGGCGAATGATGGTATCGACCTGCAGCCAGAGCAGTTCGCCCTCAGGGTAGTAGTCCACGCTGCGACGCCAATTGCCCCACTGGCCGCTGGCTTCGTATAAGGTTTGCGCCGCTGTGGCTGTGTCCTGCAGATCGCGCCAAGTGCGGCCTGGGCGATTGTCGAGCATCGCCGCTGAGTTCGCCAACGCTTCGCGATATTGATCCTCTGTCCAGAGGCCGCTGCGCGCGGTTAGCACATCCCCGAGGTAGGTCGTCAGCCCTTCGTACACCCACAGCAGATCGCCCTTCATGGGTGTCTGGAAATCCGGCGACAAGAGTCCTTGCGGGCGACGATATTTTCCATTCCACGAGTGTGTGAATTCGTGCGGGAGCAAGCCAGCCTCCAGGACGTCAAGATTTGGTTCGAGGAACGTCTTCTCCGGCACGCGATCGTCATTCGACTGATGATGTTCGAGCCCGAAATGCGCCACCTGATCGCTCAATGTCATTAAGAAGTGGTAGCTGCCGTAGTGGTGCGACTGATAGAGCGCGCTGGCTTGCCGTACCAGATCGTTGAATCCAGCCAGCATTTGCGACGGAACTTCAAGATCTTCCGGTCCGTCGGCGGCGAGGTCGAGATAATGCTTCGGAGAAATCTCCGGTGCCAATGGGATCTCGCGAAAATAGCGTCCCGAGAGCACCGGCGAGTCTACGAGTTCATTCAAAGGGACTGTGGCGAAGTGAGTGGTGGTGCCTTCGGTGCTGGCGGTCGTCAGCGCAGTGGCAAACTTCCAACCCGTCGGCAACGTGACGCTGGGCGTCACCTGCACATCCTTTGCCGACGCGACCTGTGGCCACAGCATGACCTCGTTCCAACTGATCATGGCGAGGTTTTCGCTGGTGGAGGCGCCGGCGGAAAAGCCAACCGGTCCGGCGGTCGCCAGAAAATCATCGTGCACATGCAGCTCCGTCACCCCCTGCGGAACATGTACATGAAGCTTGAACATATCGACACTGTCACGCACCCAAGGCAGCGTCTGGCCGTTGGCCTTGATAACGATGCCTGCCAGGTCGCCGATGGGACCGGAGGCCTCGTGCTCGCCGGGAATCCATTTCGCGTACACCAGGGTGAGATCGCCGGGCTGGACCGGGATCACCAGGTCCGCATGCAGCATTTTGCGCGGCGCATCGGTCGCATCGACGGTGACCGTAATGGGTGTCGCTGAGGCAGGCTGCACAGGCGCTCCCGCGGCGACT
>JAJYSL010000122.1 GCA_021793595.1 Acidobacteriota bacterium | reverse complement strand
CCGCAACCCACCGCAGCATGGATCAACCCGCCGATCACTGCATCGGCGACGGAACAAATTAGACACTAAACTATGAAGCCACCTGTCTCATACTCGTTGACACGACGGCTGTCTTCATTGCGGCGAAAACGCCGGTAAAATAGAGGCAGCCCGCTCGTTCCCCCCACAGAAATCGAGGAATCGATGGGCAAGTCGCACCAGAAAGGATGGGTCGTTGCGCGCGGAAAGAAATGGTACGGGTACTTTCGCCGGACCGTGATCGATCCTGCCAGCAATGAAACCAAAAGCACTATCGTTCCAATGGTTCTCGGCCTCAAGTCTCAGTTCACGAAGTTTGAGGCGCGCGAGGCACTGGAGCGAGAAATTGCCAAACTGACTGGACAATCCACCGGAAGCAGGGCAGTGAACGACGCTTCCGTCACCTTCGGATGGTTCGTTCGCAACCGCTTCTTTCCGCTGAAGGAAGCGCACTGGAAAGAAGAAACTGCAAAGGTGAAAAAGCTGTTGATCCAGCAGGATCTCATCGAGGAATTCGAGGATGTCCCGCTTGAGAACTTCGACAAATTCACTTTGCAGGTCCACCTTAACAAGTTGGCAAGAACTCGATCAAAGGACAGAGTGCTTCAAATGAGGGCCTACCTGCGGGACATTTTCGCCGAGGCTGCCGATCAGGACTTTCTCGCGAAAGACCCTGCCCGCAAGGTGAAAGTCCCTTCGCAACTGCGTGACACGGACAAGACAATCTTGACCTGGGACCAGTTGCGGATGGCGCTGTCGGAGTTGAGCGTTCGGGATCGCCTTCTGCTTGAACTGGACATGACGAACGCACTTCGCCCCAGCGAATTGTTCGGACTCAGGTGGAAGAGCTTCAACCAGGCCGCTTCCACCATGTGCGTGACGGAGACTGTCTACAAGGGCAATATCCGCCCCTGGGGCAAAACCAAAAGAAGCCTAGCGGCGGTTCACCTGCCGAAAGACTTGGTAGCGAAGTTGGCCGAGTGGAAGCAACAATCACCGGATTCGTCTCCAGACGCTTTCATCTTTCCGAATCAAGATGGAGGCTTTCTGGATACGGACAACTACCGCAAGCGGGTGCTGCACAAACTGGCTCGAAAACTGGAACTGCCAAAACTGACGTTTCAGGTCATCCGCAGAACAATCGCCACGCTGGCCCAGAAAAAGGGAACAGTCAAAGACGTGCAAGGCGTGCTGCGGCACTCCCGCGCGGCCACCACAACCGATGTCTACATGCAGGAGATTCCGGCAAGCGTCCAGGCAACGGTCAATTCAATTCACCGCGAGTTGAAAGCGAAGGTCGGCTCTTCAGTTCGCACCGGAAAGAAGTCTTTCCAACGGCCCCAAACGCACACAGCGGAGCAACCGAAAGGCGGAGTCGCTGCGGGTGAGATTAGGGCCAAAAAAGCAATACCGGCCAGGCCAAGAAATGGAGGCAAGCCGGAGCAATCTGCACCGGTTTCTGAGAAAGGTTTTTTGAATTTGCTACCAAATGCTACCAAACCGGAGAGAGGAGATTCTGTAAGTTATTGATTTATTGGTGGACCTGGTCGGGATCGAACCGACGACCTCTTCCATGCCATTTCGACAACGTCACGCAACTCATTGAAACGGAACGGTACCAACCGCGCTGTAAAACGACTGAATACATGGAATTACGCTGTTATTGGACTCCCAATGGGCTCTCGTGAATATGCACACTCCCACGAAAGCCCGACTTCGGAACCTCTGTTACTTTGGGTTATCGTTGAAATCGTGGTTACACGCAAGGTGGGTCACTTCTGGAAAGCAGACCCGGGTCACTTCTCGAAAGCGCCGAAGATCGTGGGTTGACAGTTGCTGTAAGGGCTTGCGGGGGCTGGGTTTAAACCAGCGACCCGTGGGCTATGAATTACGCAACTAGCGTAGTATCAACGAGTTGGATGGCGTGGCTGGTAGCTTCAAAGAGTGCTAAATAGTTGAGAATACGTTCAGGGCATTGGTATTTTGGGTTGGTCTTGGGTTTTTTGAAGAATATGTGATATTTAGCTGGAACGTATGTTACAAGTGGTTCTCACAGGTTGACTGCGATGGTGCCATTTGCGCGACGTGAAGACATCTTCTCTGCGGAACAAATCCTTTTGGCAACCCGCTTAGGAACCCCTACATGATTGAAGGAATAGACGACAGCTTCCATCCTGCTGGACACCCCGAGCTTATCGAAAACATGAAACAAATGATTCTTGATCGTGTGTTCGCTCAGTTTGAGCGTCGTTGCGATATCTCGGTTGCTTAGCCCTTCTGCCAGTAAATGAAGAATGTCCTCTTCGCGTGCAGTAAGGATCGGCTTCCCTTTTGCATTCACATTACTGAAAGTCTTAGGTTGCGAGAGAGATTGAATTAAGCAGACCAGTTGCTCGCTGTTTGCCCAGATCTGCCCGGAATGGACGCAAGTGACACACTTACAAAGGGCTGCAAAGTCCGCGCTCGAACCTGAGAGAACGCCGCGCGCCTGGGCCCGGAAATATGCAACCGTCTCGTCGTTTGTAAGATTGGCGGAAAGAATGACGGCATGCGCGGCCGAGCCGATGAGAGAAAGCTGGTCTAACAATTCGATGGCGACAACGGAGCCGCTCCGCTCAAAAGTGCTGATAATGACCGTGTCTGGCTCCTTTTCAATTACGATGCGAAGGGTTTCCTCAATACTCTTCGGACAGCCCACGACATTGTATTCTGGCTGCCTTGAGAAAGCGCGCTTGAGAAGGTCCGACGTAATTCCAGTCGCATCGAAGATCACAATCGAAATTGGCGATGGGACAGAGAGATATGTATATATCATGGCCAAGCTCCAAGGCTAACTAGAACCGACACTGCAAGGTAGATGTATCGAGGGAAGACACCTTTATACAGGCTCAAACATTTCTGTCAAGGGCATTGTGCACGGGGTCTTGGAATTTGACAGATGGTTTTCGTACGGTGTTACCAAAGATTCCGCATGCATTTTTGCCGCTTCCTCCAGCCATGTCCCCGTATTTCCTTGGCGACATAGGCTCAGGTGGCATGCATGGTGTCTCAGTTGCCATCCCGCTCGCCAGAACTGCGAGTTACTATCGTTCGATTACCTTCCTGCCCGCTCCAATGAGAAGAACTTCTCAGGAACATCTTCCTATTGCGTTCATGAAAGCGGTTAGCTACAGTTGGCTTTCGTTGAGCCGCAGAGCATTGTCACCTGCGGCCTAACGCGGCGATCTAGTGTTGTTGATTCGATATTTTCTGGAATAAGGAAATTTCAATCCATCTAGGCAGGGAGTGTTTATGTCGGGAAATGGCATCGTTCATTCGTCGGGAACAGTGGTGGAAAACCAACCTGCGAGAATTGCCGTTATCGGTTCAGGATACGTAGGACTCGTGGTCGCCGCGTGCTTTGCGGAGATGGGACACACAGTAATTTCCGTGGATAATGACGCAGCTAGGATAGTCGAATTGAGACAGGGAAAAGTCCCAATTTACGAGCATTTTCTGCCGGAATTGCTGCAGAGGCATTATCCTTCCCGCCTCTCATTCACAACCTTTTTGAGCGATGCTGTTGCTCGATCCGAAGCGATCTTCATCGCGGTTGGAACCCCATCGCTTGCCAATGGAGAAGCCGACATATCCTACGTTGAGCAGGCCGCCGAGGAAATAGCAGATTCGATCAACGGGTACAAAGTCATTGTTGAGAAAAGCACAGTTCCAGTTTCCACGAGCGATTCCATTACTACCGTGTTGTTGCGCAATGGCGTCCAGCGAGAGATGTTCGATGTTGCTTCCAATCCAGAATTTCTGCGTGAAGGTACAGCAGTCACCGATTTTTTGCATCCAGACCGAATCATCGTCGGAACTGAAAGCGAAAAGGCATATGCACTTCTGGAACGAATTTATCGGCCACTTACTTCCGGTCAGTACTACAAGTCGCTTTTTAGTGTCCAAGGCGAACGGTCCCTATCCAGCCCCGCACCGTTGCTCAGAACGAGCGCAAAGAGCGCGGAGTTACTGAAGCATGCATCGAACGCCTTCCTCGCCACAAAGATCAGTTTTATCAATTCTGTTGCGAACGTTTGCGATGCAGTCGAAGCTGACATATCGGAGGTTGCCCAAGGCATGGGCATGGATCAACGGATCGGTCCTCACTTCCTTGAGGCCGGCCTGGGTTACGGCGGGTCGTGCTTTCCGAAAGACGTGAAAGCCTTTCAAGCAATCAGCGCCAGCGTCGGAGTGGATTTTGGCCTCCTGCATGAGGTCGAAGTCATCAATGAAGTCCAGCAAGCAATCTTCCTGGATAAAGTTCGACTTACATTAGGGGAACTACAGGGCAAGAAGCTTGGCGTTCTTGGATTGTCGTTTAAGGGAGGTACAGACGATATTCGGGAATCCCCGGCCATGAACGTTGTGCGCTCCCTGGTAGCCGATGGTTGCGTCATTACCGCCTATGATCCGGCAGCCATGGAGAACGCGCAAAGAGTATTGCCGGAGGGCACTGTAGCCTTTGCCGAGAACGCGTATGGGGTGATGGATGGGGCTGATGCTCTGCTCGTGCTTACAAACTGGACTGAGTTTTCCGAACTGGACATCCGTGAGATCAAGGAGAGACTAGGGGACCCTGTCATCCTTGATGGACGCAACATGTTTGACAGCAACGCAATGAAGGAGATGGGCATGACCTATGTCAGTGTTGGTCGCCCGGTGGATGGAAGTCTCTCTTCCAGGAAAATGCCTTCAGTGAGAACTCGCAAGATGAGGGCTCTCGTAACAGGCGCAGCAGGATTTCTTGGGTCGCACATGGTAGACGCGCTGCTTGCAGAGGGGTATTCCGTGCTTGGAGTCGATAACTTGTTGACTGGGCGCATCGCAAACATACAACATCTTACGGCCGATCCGCACTTTGAGTTCTTAAGTAACGACATCACAAAGCCGTTTGATCCTGGGACTGTGGATATGGTCTTCAATATGGCGAGTCCAGCGAGTCCCATCGACTATATGGTTCATGGCATTGAGACCTTGATGGTGGGGTCCTCGGGTACCCGCAATGCTCTTGACATTGCAATGCGATACAAAGCGAAGTTCTTGCACTGCTCCACCTCGGAATGTTATGGCGATCCCCTCGTTCACCCGCAGGTAGAAACCTACTGGGGCAATGTCAATCCTATCGGGCCTCGGTCCGTGTACGACGAGGCGAAGCGCTTTTCCGAAGCGCTGATTATGGCCTATCACCGGTATTACGGCGTCGATACGCGACTGGTGCGCATCTTTAACACCTATGGACCGCGTTTGCAGTTGAACGATGGTCGAGTGATATCGAATTTTCTCAAGCAGGCATTGTGTGGCGAGGACCTTACGATCTACGGAGACGGCAGCCAGACACGAAGCTTCTGCTATGTCTCAGACGAGATTGACGGTCTACTACGCCTGATGCATTCAGACGAGCACGATCCGGTGAATATCGGCAACCCCGCGGAATTTACCATCCTCGAATGCGCGAAGGAAGTCTTGGCCGCGACAGGTTCTCAGAGTCGGCTTGTATTTCGCCCACTGCCGCAGGACGATCCCAAACAGCGCTGCCCAGATATTACAAGGGCAAAGACGATTTTAGGGTGGGCGCCCAAGATCTCACTTTCTGAGGGATTGCAACTTTCGATTCCATGGTTCATCGAGAACATTGGTGAGGGAGTTGTTAGTCGGCATCTGGCCCCACTCAGTATGCCCACCCTGGTTGAACTTCCGTTACGACCTATGCCGTCACGCTCGGTGGCTTCGGCTGAAGCAAAGTACAACCGCCAGCCGAGCATTTCCACCTAGGAGAAGTCAGTCGTAGTTACGGTGAGCGCAAGTATTTGCCTTGAACTTTGATGGTTTTCTGCCGGTTCATGTACCGGCACGGTAAACAGAACGATTTCCCGCGATGCTCTTGCGGCGGCAAGTTTCGATGCTTTTCCACAACAGTCGCTGGGACTGAAAGGGCGAAGCTAGGTATGCCGCCCCATACAACCCTAGGAAAAGGGCCACGAAATGAACAGGGCAGCTACTCTCGATGAGGTTTGCTGGTACGCAGTCTCAACTCGTTCGCGGCAGGAAAAGGTTGCGGCCTCCATGCTGGAGAATCTTGCCATTGAGAATTTCCTGCCTCTCGCAATGGAGAAGCGACAATGGAGCGATCGAAAGCAGGCGGTGAACGTGCCGCTGTTTCCAGGGTATTTGTTTGTACGAATCCCAATGCTCCATGAACTCCAATTGCGCGTTCTAAAGGTTCCCGGGATCGTCAGATTCATCGGAAGCCACGCTGGTCCTCAGGCAATCCCCGATGCGGAAATCGATGCTGTCTGGATCGTCTTGTCGCATCGGATCGAATGCGTTCCTTGTCCCACTCCCAAGGTTGGAGACCGGGTCCGTATTTCCAGAGGGGTGCTTGCGGGAATCGAAGGAACCTTTGTCCGCTCCGGTTCGGATACCAGTCTGGTTATTTCCGTCGAAATGATTCAGCAATCGATTGCCGTCCATGTCGACGCTTCCGATGTCGAGTCGGCATTCTGCCCGTCACCGGCCGTCTTTGCCGGTATGAGATCTACGCTTTCTGCCGAACACGGGTTTTAAGCAAGAGGAATGAGGAGCAGGCCATGATTCGAGCAAAAGTTTTCAGCGCAGTACTTGCAGCACTCCTCTTTTGCGGCAGTGCTGCGATTCTCGCAGCGCAGGGGGCGCAAACCCCTCCCGCTGCAAACCTCGTGGCGGCAAATACCACAACGGCTGTTCCGAGCGCCACACGATCTCCTCAGCCTCAACTCGTACAGCGCAATTCCCGGTATGTCATTCAGCGAGAAGATGAGTTACTGCTGACCTTTCCGCTCACTCCTGAGCTCAACCAAACTGTCACCGTGCAACCCGATGGCTATATCAACCTACAGAACGCGGTCAGCGTCCATGCGCAGGGCCTAACTGTTCCCGAGTTGGTGGACGCGCTCCAAAAGGCGTATGTGGGGACGCTTCACAACCCGATTATCGAAGTTGATATCAAGGACTTTCAAAAGCCCTTCTTCACCGTTTCCGGCCAAGTGGGAAAACCGGGAAAATACGATCTTCGCTCCGACATCACGATTGCGGAGGCCCTGGCAATTGCCGGAGGCATGAAGCCGACAGCCAAGACGCAAGTGCTTCTTTTCCATCGAACTTCGAGTGGTTTGCTTGAGACCAGAAAAGTCAATATGAAGGACATCTTGCGCGGAAAACACCAAGATGAAGATGCGAGTATCCAGCCGGGCGACATGATTTACGTGCCGGAAAAATTCATTACAAGCTTTGATAAATACTTGCCTTACTCGCTGACCGGGGGCACATTCGTAATGCCAACAGTCCCATAGCATATCCGACACCCAACATACTCTGAGGGACGGTTCATTGCATCGGGAGCACAAACATATCTGGGGAAAGGCAGGCAGCGCATGAAAGAACTAGATTCTGAATCTTGGATAAACGAAAGAGCTCCGGACATCTCGCTGCGCGAGTTGGCGGCGCCGCTGTTTCGTCGGAAGCGTGTGTTGATCACAACCTTTCTGGTCACGCTTGCCGTCGTACTTTTGGCCGGCATCCTCATGCCGTCCGAGTACACATCCCACATGTCGATTCTGGTGAACCGCGAACGTGTTGATCCACTCGTCAGCACGGGAGCCACGACTCAGGTGCTCAACACAAGCAACCCCGTCTCTGAGGAGGAAATCAATTCCGAGGCGGAGCTTCTGAAGAGCCGCGATGTTTTGGAACAGGTGGTGCTTGCTAACGGGCTTCAGAAGCAGCATGGATTCTCTTTTCTGAATCTATTTCGTCCCACGCAAGATGCCGCGGACAGGGTCGAACGCGCGGTGCGATCTCTGGCCAAAAAGATCAAAGTGGGAGCCGGCAGCAAAACAAACCTGATCGAAGTATCGTACAGCTCGCCCAATCCGCGGCTTTCCTACGGGGTCCTCAACACCCTCGGCAATCTCTATCTGGTCAAGCACGTCGCAGTCCACCGGCCGCCGGGTTCCTATCGGTTTTTCGCGCAGGAGACGCAGAACTATCACCAGGCGATGGAAGCTTCCGAAGCTCGCCTCAGAAGCTTCCAAAAGCAGCAAGGCGCAGCGGCCCCTGACCTGGAGCGGTCGAATCTAGCGCTGCAGGTCACAAACTCCGTCGGCCAATTGCATCAAGCAGAAGAGTCGATTGCGGCGGACCAGCAGCGAATTCGCAGCGATAGACAGCAAATGCAAGCAGTGCCGCAACGGTCGGCCACGCTACAATCCACCAGCCCAGCAGACAAGCTGCTCGAGTATCTCCAACCCGCTCTCCTGGCCGCCGAAACAAAACGGACGCAGCTGGCGCTCAAGTACGATCCAAATTACCCGCTTGTGCAGGAAGCCAACCAGGAAGTTGCTACAGCCAAAGCTGCCATCGCGGCAGCCGAGAAGACGCGCTATGTGACGCAGACAACGGATCGGGATCCCACTTTTGAATTGTTGCGGGAAGATACGGCCAGAACGGAGGCGGATCTCGCAGCTCAGCGCGCCAACCTGGCGGCTATCAAGAGCAGCATCCAAAGCCTGCAAACACAGATGGTCGATCTGGATCAAAAGGCCCTGACGCAGCAGGACCTGTTGCGTAGCGTCAAGGCGAATGAAGATAACTATCTACTCTATCTTTCGAAGCGAGAGCAGGAGCGGACATCCGACGCGCTGGATAAAACAAGAATCGCGAATGTCGCGATTGCGGTTCCTCCGGACATCCCCGCGCTGCCGACACATGGCTTTCCGATCGTGGTGGTGTTCGCGCTAGCGTTCGCCACGCTGCTCGCTATCGCGATGGCCTATCTTGTTGAGTACTTCGACTCGTCCTTCCACACGCCGGCCCAGGTCATCGACATGCTCGGGATTCCGGTGGTGGTGGCTGTCCCAAAGAAGACTGCGTAGGCAAATTATGGTCCTCGAATATTACAACCTACGGGAACAACCCTTTGGAGTCACGCCGGATACCCGGTATCTGTATTCGAGCGCGACGCACCGGGAAGCGATCGCCTCTCTCCTCTACGGATTGGAGGCGGGACGTGGGTTTGTGGCGCTGATTGCGAAGCCTGGGATGGGGAAGACGACGTTGCTCTTCCAGGCATTGAGTCAGATGAAAGATAAGGCCAAGGTGGTCTTCGTATTCCAAACAGTATGTACGCCGGTAGATTTTCTGCGGGCCGTACTCGCCGATCTTGGCGTCCATGACACACTCGGAACTCTGATCGAGCTGCAGTCAAAATTGAATGAGGTAGTAACGGAGCAGTCTCGTTCAGGCAAACCGCTTGTGATCGTCATCGATGAGGCGCAGAACCTGGATGACTCCGTCCTTGAGTTGGTGCGAATGCTCTCGAACTTCGAGACCTCGCGGGAGAAACTTATCCAGATCGTTCTCTCCGGACAGCCGCAGCTCGCCGACAAACTCGCATCGTCCCAGTTTGTCCAGCTACGACAGCGAGTCTCAATCTTCGGCTGTCTAAAACCGTTTTCTCCGGCAGAGACGGCACTCTATATAGAACATAGGCTTCAGGTGGCCGGGTATGGTGGGGAAGCGCCTCTATTCACCAATGCGGCGTTGGCGCTGATTGCCGACGTCAGCGAGGGAATTCCGCGTAACATCAACAACCTCTGTTTTAACGCAATGTCGCTGGGATGTGCTTTGAAGCGGAGAACAATCGACCGCGACATCGTGCGCGAGGTCGTTGCCGACCTCGATCTGGAGCCATTACGGGAGCGAAAATCTTTCGCGCCGCGACCAGAGGAGGAGCATGCAGTTCGTGAGGCGATTGACGATCTCGATCTGGAGCCATTGCACGAGAGATCATCTCTTGAGACGGGGTCGCCGACGGAGATGGACGGCGCACGAGGAGTCCCGGTATTTGCCTCCATCGCTAGCTCTCCGTCGAGGCTGACGGGTTGGATTCCGAAATTCATCATAGCTTGCGCGATCCTGCTCGCTTTGGGTGGGGCAATCTTCCAGGGACATCGCTGGGTGATGGCGAAAACTGTTGTGCATGCGAATCGCGTGCTCCCACGACCCATCCCTGCACGCTCGTCTTTCTCAAGCCTGCAGCAGAACCCGCAACGGGCAACTCAGGCAAACATTATCCGTGTGACGCCGGGGCAGTCACTCTACCGGATATGTGTGGAGAACTTTGGAAGCTGCAATTCGGAACAATTGCAAGAGATTCACGGACTCAATCCTTGGCTGAGCAATCTCGACCATATCGAGTCTGGTCAGAAAATTCGCATTCCAATTGTCCAGGGACTCTCAGAAATCAGGCAAGGGACCGAAAAACAGCCTGGCGACGTTTCACTCGCGGAGAGAGGTACAGAATGAGCAGAAACTTCGATTTGATGCAGCAGTTGGAGATTGACCGGGGACCTCATCCAAGTGAAACCGTTGAGTCAGTTCTTCCCGCACCGGCAGAAAACGGTAGCCGCAATGGCCACGTCGAGTGGGCCAGCGACGAAGCGCTGCGGCTCGTGCAGCAGATTTTTCTTCTGCAAACGCAGGAGCCACCGCGTGTCGTGGTATTTGCCGGGATCGATCACGGCAATGGATGTAGCAGAATCTGCGGGGCTGTGGCGGAAGCATTGGCGAGAAACTCCCGAAAGCCGGTCTGCCTGGTCGAAGCCAACTTTCGATCCGCTGGGCTGCCTGAGTTATTCGGCACCACGAACCATCACGGCCTTACCGACGCATTGTTGCATGATGGGCCAATCCGTTCCTTCGCCAAACCCATGGGGCACGACATGCTATGGCTTCTCTCCTCCGGTGCGCTGGCGGCGGATTCACCGAAGCTATTGAGTTCCGGGCAGTTGAAGACAAGGTTGGCGGAACTGCGTGCTGAATTCGACTTTGTCATTATCGATGCACCGCCATTGACCCGGTATGCGGATGCGATTGCGCTAGGGCAAGTGAGTGACGGCCTGATCCTGGTTCTCGAAGCGGACTCGACGCGGAAGAAGGCGGCTCAGATGGCCGCAGCCAATCTACGCTCCTCCAATGTGTCGATTCTGGGCGCCGTCCTGAACAAGCGAACATTCCCGATTCCCGAGAAGATTTACAAAAGACTGTGAGTCGCGCTCCTTCTCCGTTGGCCGCAGAAGAGCAACGATCAAGAAATCAAAAACTGCCCCACCCGCGTGCCTTAAGTGGGCAGGTCAAGCGTACCCGTGAGCGGCTCGTCCTCCATTCGATAACTCATTCGCGTCCTCAGCGAACTGGGACGTCCATCGCCATTCCCGTACGACTTATAAAACTTTAGCCTACCCAGTCAAGTGTTTCGTGGAGAACCATTGTGAACGACAGAAACCACATTCTGATTACAAGTCTTCAAAAGTTATTTGATCTGGTGCTTTTGGTACTGTCCTTCGGGCTGACGACGGCTCTCATCGTTCGCGCCGAGGGGAGAACCCCGCTTGCTCAGTTTCTCTCAATGAGAATAAAGACAACGAATTATGCCATTTTTGTCCTGGCACTGTTGATTTGCCACTTTGTTTTTTCTGCCTGTGGCCTGTACAGGTCGAGGAGACTATCGAGCAGGCGCGGAGAAATGGCGGATGTATCGAAGGCCACAACACTCTCGGTAGTATGTTTCGTCGCCATCGGCTCGGTCTTT
>JAJYSL010000121.1 GCA_021793595.1 Acidobacteriota bacterium | reverse complement strand
GGAATGCGGCGCTGCACCTTGCGCGGACGAGACAATATTTTGAAGCGGCTGCTGATCCACGTCGGTGCGTTCAATATCAGCCTGGTGTTGCGGAAAATGCTGGGAGCGGGCACGCCACGAGAGCTGAGAAACCGCGCTGCGAGGCTCATTTTGCGCCTTTTTGAGTGGCTCACCAGCGGCTATCGACCAGATGGCGCGGCAGAATCCCGCAGCGACCCAATGCTCGCCCTTGATCGCAGCCACCTCTCCCTCGGCTCATTCGATCCGCTCCTCGCAGATTTAGACACTTGCACCACGGACTGGAAATCGCTAAACCACAATCGGTTGGGGTTGGTGGCGTCAAGTAAATAGCCAGATTTACCAAAGCAAATCAACCATCAGATGCGCATCGGCATGATGATGTAGCGATAGCGCAAGCCGGCCTTGAGGTTTCCTGGGCGGAATCCTCATTATTGAATTCCTGATAGCGGTGGGCGGTCTGCCAGAGGCTTCTGTACGTCCATTCCAACCGTGGCGTCGGACGCGAATATATTTCACTTTGTCGGGCCACGGAAGGGAAGCATCGGGATCGAGCAAATTTATCTGCAAAAATTGGCGGATTTATCAGCAAACCTACACGTGCATCCAGTGGTTAAATGTCCAGGTTCTTCACATCCAGGGCGTTGTCTTCGATAAATTTACGTCGCGCTTCAACGTCTTCTCCCATCAGCGTGGAGAAGATCTGCTCGGATTCGGCGAGATCTTCCAGCTTGACCTGCAACAAGGTGCGGCGTTCGGGATCCATGGTGGTCTCCCACAACTGCGAGTCGCTCATCTCGCCGAGGCCCTTGTAACGCTGGACTTGATAATCCTTGCGTCCCTGTTCGATGACGTATTCGAACAGTTCTCGCGGGGACTGTTTCTCGACCGGATCCTGAGGAGCTTTCGCGGCTCGCTTGGTTGCGGGTTTGGAAGCGACGCCCTCCGCAGTTTCTGTTGCGTCGATATCGGTGTCGTCGGCGGCAGTCGCCTTGGCAGCCGATTCGATGAGGAACGGGCCTTCGAGGGGCTCTTTGATCAACATGTATTTCGACATCATCTGTCGATACTCCGGCGATGTGGCAAGGTTCCAATCGATGCAGCGCTCGGCACCCTGCGCATCGTGGAAGCACAAGGAGAAGGTATGGTGCTCCTCGTCGTGGATGGGTTCGCCGACAGATTTGAACTGATATTTTTTCGCAATTGCCTGCAGCTTGGTATGCAGCTTGACCAGCTTGGACGGCGGCGTGCTGGAATCGCTTTCGAAGTCCGCGCGCTTCACAAGTTCGAGTTTTGCCAGTAGGCTGGTGACTTCCTCATTGCGCAGGCGCTTGTTCACCTTGTCGAAGAAGCCGAGATATTCATTCAAGTGACCCATGAAGCGGGTAAGGGCAGCGCCCTCCAAGGTGGCCGCGCTGGCTCCATAGCGGACCACGATTCCGTCGGAGGCACGCTTCACCATGACCGTGACGAATTCGCGGTCATCCTTGATGTACTGTTCGAACTTGCCCTTCTTAATGCGATAGAGCGGAGGTTGCGCAATGTACACGTGGCCGCGCTTGATCAGCTCCGTCATATGACGGAAGAAGAAGGTAAGCAGCAGAGTGCGAATGTGCGAGCCGTCGACGTCGGCGTCCGTCATCAGGATCAACTTGCCGTAACGCAGCTTGCTGGCGTCGAAGTCTTCTTTGCCGATACCGCAGCCGAGGGCCGTGATCATGGCGCGAATTTCTTCATGGCCCAGCATCTTGTCGTAGCGGGCTTTTTCTACGTTGAGAATTTTGCCCTTCAGCGGGAGAATCGCCTGGTAACGGCGATCGCGGCCCTGCTTGGCGGTTCCGCCGGCCGACTCGCCCTCGACCAGGTAAAGCTCGCAGCGTTCTGGACGGCGTTCACTGCAGTCCGCGAGCTTGCCGGGCAAGCCTCCGCCGTCGAGAGCACCCTTGCGCCGGGTCAGATCGCGAGCCTTGCGGGCCGCTTCGCGCGCGCGGGATGCTTCAATCGCCTTATTAATGATGCGGCGCGTAATGGGCGGGTTTTGCTCCAGGAACATCCCCAGTCGCTCGTTCAGAAATGACTGTACGATGCCGCTGATATCGGAATTCAATTTGCCCTTGGTCTGGCCCTCAAACTGGGGCTGGGGCAGCTTCACGCTGATGACGGCGACCAGGCCTTCGCGCACGTCATCGCCAGACAAATTTTCCTTAAGGTCTTTGAACAGGCCCATCTGCTGGCCGGCCGCGTTGATGGTACGTGTCAAGGCAGTGCGAAAACCGGACAGATGGGTTCCCCCGTCGACGGTATTGATGTTGTTGGCGAAGGTAAAGACGGTCTCAGAGTAGCCGTCGTTGTACTGCATTGCGATTTCCATCACGACACCATCGCGCTCGGCCTCCATATAAATCGGTTTGTCGTGGAGGGTCTGCTTACCGCGGTTCAGGTGCTTGATAAATTCCGCTATTCCGCCGCTGTATTTGAATTCGGTGTGCTTGGCTTCGCCGGTCTTCGGGTCCGTGGTGCGTTCGTCGGTCAGCGAAATCTCAAGGCCCTTGTTCAGAAAGGCCAGCTCGCGCAGCCGTTGTGCCAGCGTGTCGTAGTTATATTCGGTGACCGTAAAAATGCTTTTGTCGGGCAGAAAGTGGATTTTGGTGCCGCGCTTCTTGCTGGTTCCGGTCTGGTGCAGCGCGTCGAGAGGGATGCCGCGCGCATACTCCTGCTCATACGTATGGCCGCCGCGCCAGATCTCGACTTCAAACTGCTCACTCAAACCGTTGACGCAGGAAACGCCGACGCCGTGCAGACCGCCGGATACCTTATACGTGGAAGCATCGAACTTTCCGCCGGCGTGCAACTTGGTGAGCACCACCTGGCAGGCGGAGACGCGTTCACCGCTGGGCAATGTCATTTCGTCCACGGGGATGCCTCGACCGTCGTCGACAACAGTGATCGAATTATCCATGTGAATGGTAACTTCGATGCGGGTGGCATGACCGTCCATGGCTTCGTCGACGGAATTATCGACAACTTCATACACCAGGTGGTGCAGGCCCATCTCACCGGTCGAGCCAATGTACATCGCGGGGCGCAGGCGCACGGCCTCCAGACCCTCCAGCACCTTGATGTTGTCGCTGGTGTATTTGTCGCTGGCACGCTGCCGAGTTGCGGACTGGGCTGCGGCATTGCCGAGCTCGACTGGGACGCCTGCGGGGTTTTCGGTGGTGATTTCGGGGACTAGCGCTTTCTCTGCCATGGGACTCCAGAAACTGGTTGGGGAAACAGTGTCGATTCGGAAGATGTCCGTCGTCAGCAGTTTAGGCCCAAGCATGGGCAAAAGCTTGATTCAGAAAGGACTTATCCGAAGTGAAACTACTGTTCATTTTACCATGCGGCAGGGTGGGCGGGCTGGTGGTTTTTGCCGTCTTTTGAGGGGATTAGCTGCGGAAAACGAGGCCGTTTCTGATGCCATGCCAGGGGCGACAAGGTCTATCGGGTCAAAAGACTGAAAACTCGAGATTTGGAAGCTACCTTGGAGCGAAAAGGTTGCTCGAATTGGGAAGGGCAGCATGCGTCAGGAGCGATCACTCTCTCATTGGGGGGGGGCGGAAGCGACGTTCCAAGTTGCACAAAACATGCACCAGAATGCCCAAAATGGAACTTCGATGGTTACCTCGGTCACATGATGAGTAAATATACTGGCATATTATACGGAAATATAGACTTATCCGATCAAATCAGTATACTCAAACTTGTCAAGAGCTCCAAGCGCTAAATCTAAAACAGATAGTAACTAAAGGACACCCCACCATGAAAATCGCAGTCCGCGCTCTCGTTCTCGGAATGCTGATCACTGGCTTCGCTGCCGATCATATGCTGGCTTCAAAATCTGTCGCAACCACCCCCAACACCACCATGGTAGTGAGCAACAGCGCATCGCCAATGCCCATCTGTGAGCCTGGAACTGCTTGTGGATTCAACAAATAACAAAACATAAGGCACTACAAGAGGATTGCCACCATGAAAATCATTGTTCGCGCGTTAGTTCTCGGAATGTTGATCACTGGCTTCGCTGCAGACCACATGCTGGCCTCCAAGTCTGTTGCAACCACCCCAAATGCCACCATGGTGGCGAGCAACAGCGCATGTCCGATGCCGATTTGCGAGCCGGGCAAGGCCTGCGGATTTAACAAGTAACTCAAGACACGACGGTAATCTTTTTTTGCCACGGACGCAACTTTTTTGTTGCGGGTTCGCTCTGCCTGCGGTATTCTTCAGGCTCACTGGAGCAACCTATGTCTGTCTGGCTACATATCGTACTGCCGACCTTGCTTGAGGTTCTGTTTCTTTCAGCGGCACTCTATTGCGTGTATCGCGCCGAGAAGAGCCGGATATATCCGGCGTTTTGGCAGTTCCTCCTCTTTTGCGTCGCCACTCAGTCCATTCAGCTTGTAGACGCCACCTTAAATGGCTTACGTCTGATCAGTGGCGTTCATGCCTATTACGTGTATTTTTACGTATACTGGGTAGCTTTCGGCGTCGGCGCGATTCTTATGCTCCGCGTCCTGCATGAGATGTTCCGCCACGCGGTTCGCTCCATTCCAGGGGTGCAAAAGCTCGGGGAGCCGATCTTCTTTTGGGCAATTTCGATTTCAGTAATTCTAGCCTTTGCCTCCGGGGTCACCCCACACACCAGCGGCATGAGTCTTCTGTTGGCTTCTGCGCAAGTTCTGGCTCGTTCCCAGAGCGTCCTCGCCCTTTGCATGTTGGCATTCCTTGCTTTCGCCTCAAGTACGTTGGGCGTTTCCTTCCGGAGTAGAATTTTTGGGGTCGTGTTTGGGTTTGGGATAATCGCTCTCAACAACTTAATCAACTCTGTGATCATTGGAAAGAACAGCCTAAGTCTAGGTAGCCTAGCAGAGCTGGTTCATGAAGCCATCTATCTGGGCGCGCTCACCTTATGGGCTGGGTACTTTGTGCAGCCGGAACCGGCGCGTCGCCTGGTCACCATGCCGGTGACTTCGCCGCTGATGCGCTGGAACGATATTGCTCAGACGCTGGGCAATCCAGCTGGGCAGGTGGCGGTCAGCTATCCACCTTCGTTCATGTCCGATGTTTTCGATTTGGTTGAGAACGTGATGGGGCCGAATGGCCGGCCGCAAAGGGCACCCAGCTCCACCGGACCGATCGCAAGCTAAGCGACTCGCGAACAACGTATAGAAATGGAAATTGGCTGACCCCTAGGGATCAGCCAATTTCCATTTGCAAGTGCCAAAATTCGATTAACGTTTCGGCGATTAGGTGAGTAAAAGCGCGACGGGAATTGCCTCTGCCTTACGCCTCGACCGCGATGGGGTCAACGGCGACAAAGCGGCCAGTGCGCCCGCGGTCGACGAACCGCACGCGCCCGTCAATCTTGGCATACAGGGTGTCGTCGCTGCCGAGGCCCACGTTCAAGCCAGGCTTCAGGCGTGTGCCGCGCTGACGCACGATAATCGAGCCGCCCGTAACAACTTCGCCGCCAAACCGTTTCACTCCCAGACGCTGCGAATTCGAATCGCGCCCGTTCCGGGAACTGCCTAATCCTTTTTTATGTGCCATGATCCAATCCTTGAATACATCTCTTGAATTTCAATTTTACTGCCTTGCAACGTCATTGGTGCGCGCTCAACCAGCTTAGCTGGCGGCGGTAAAGCTCTGCCCATCAACCTGAATCTCGTGAATCCGAACTTCGGTGTAGGACTGGCGGTGACCCTGCATCTTTTTGTATTGCTTCTTGCGCTTCAGGTGGAAGACCAGCACTTTCTTGGCGCGGCCTTCGTTGACCACGGAAGCCAGAACCTTGGCGGAACCTGGCTTGGCCAGATTAGAATCCTGAGTTCCGGTTGAAGCGGCCAGTACCTCAGTGAACTCGATATTGCCTTCTGCCTGCGGCAGCTTTTCCACTCGCAGTACATCACCGGGCGCCACGCGGTATTGCTTTCCGCCGGTGCGAATAATTGCGTACATAACTGAACCCTCCGCACCTATGGCCTTCGCCCGGGTGCAATCAAAATTTCAGGCGGAACAAGTATCCCTATGAGCCGCAGTGGATGCCGCGGAGATCGGGGTTCATCCAGGCACGTTGCAGAACGCACGCGCAGAGTGAATCGCCTAACCAATTAAGGATACTGGTTCTGGCTAGGCGGCGTCAACCGTTCTGTCACTGTGAATCCAGCGGGGCCAACGCTTTTCCGCGGATTGGAACAGATAGACCGCGAGAATGGCGATTAGGGGCTCCAAAGGGTTGCGGAACCTGGCATGGACGGTGACGAAATAGTAGATCAGAGGGATCAGCAAAAAGGCCCATGCGAACAGCCACGCAGCCGGCTTGTGACGTTTCAGCGCCAGCGCCAGGCCAAATAATCCAGCAATGCTGGCGAACGCAAAATTCGCCACTCGAACAGCCTCAATGTACCAGGTCTTGTCCGACGGATGGGGAACACTAATCCAGAAAAAATACAGCCGCTTCAAAGAATTGCGCAGGAACAGGCCGGGATGGCTTGCGATGTATTGCTTGGCCATACGGCCGCGCATCCGGGCGTAGTCGACTTCACCCATTTGCTTGTAGAGCCGCAGCTGGTCAGGAGCTTCATACGGATGGTTGTACTCCATCAAGAAACCCATGGCGCCGGGGCCGTTGCCCAGGTACAGCTCTGCGCCAAAGTTGGCGCGCATGGGAATGAATTTATGAAACACCAGGGCGTTGCGAACCATCCAGGGAGAAATGCAGAGGATGAACACACCCGCAGAAATCGCCGCGAACCCAACCTGCCGCCGAAGACGTTGAGTTCCGTGCAGCACCCATAAACCGCAAGCGGGCAGGAACAACAGCAGCGAAGGATTGCTGAGGGCGAGCAGTCCCCAGAGGACCCCGAAGATCAGCCACCGCCGCAAGGTGCGGCCGTCGTCGTCAGAACGCAGATCTGCGTCGGCAGGAATCTCGCCGATCCGACGCATGCGCAGTGCGAGCACCAAAATGAGTGACAGCAGCCAGGTGCTCACCGTCATGTCCCAAACCCAGCGCACCGCATATTGCATCGCCGCAGGATAGAGGGCCCAGATCCATGCAGACCACAACGCGACGCGGCGGTTGAAGCAGCGGGCAGCAATTTCGTATGTGGTGAGCGTGGTAAGGGCGGAGAAGAAACTGTTGATGGCAAGGATGACCCATGCCGATCGCAGTGTGTAGACGCCGAAAATCTTGAATACGCCGGCCAACAGCAATGGGTACAAGGGAGGAACCCAGGTGGTAGGGCCTGTGTGACCGATGAAAGGGTCTGCGTAGCCGTGGCCCGTGACCAGAGCACGGGCAACACGTCCCATCTCCCAGCCGAACTGGAAATGGTCGCCATCGGTGCGTAGGTGATAGGTGTGGGCCAGCGTCATGTAGAGCACGCGCACCAGGAAGGCAATCCAGAAGACCGTCCATGTGGTTTGAAACGACCTGGATAAAGAGGAGGCGTTGTCCATGTTGGCTGGCGCGGACTCGGATTGTGGCAGAAGTTTGGTCTTCACAGGGCGCAATTCTTTGAACGGGGATCGCCGGACGGGGAAGCTTGAATCTTCGCAGCGGGTAGCAATACTGTCATTCCCTTGGGACAGGTTGCAATTGCCCACAAGGTATATTTTCTGTACACTTATGGTTTGGGTCGAAGGAGATTTTCTGCCAGCAGAAAACTCCGGGTGTGTCGGACTTTCCGATGCGGCGTATCACGGTGTGCAATTCCCAAAGCCACATCCACATTTGCAAGGTATAGGATACAGATCATGGCACAAATATGTGAAATTTGCGGCAAGAAACCGCAATTCGGCAACAACGTGTCGCACGCGCACAACGTGACGCGCCGCCGCTGGAATGTCAATCTTCAGACCGTCAAGGCTAAGGTGAACACCACCAGCAAACGCATCCGTGTCTGCACCGGCTGCATCAAGTCCGGCAAAGTCGTCAAAGCGTAAGTTTCCACCAAATTCTTCCGCACGCCGATTCCTCTCATCCGTTATGCATTTGTTCAAGAAGAAGCTAAAACAAGAGCATTAAATCATGCGGCAGGCGGATCTCGCGAAGGGCGCTCTGCTGCCGGAATATCATCGTGCGACCGCCGAATGTCCGCATCCGGAACGTTGGAGCATGTACGACTCGATGACGGCCGAGGCGGAGGTGCTGGAATTCATCCGCACCTTGGTGACTACCCTCAAGCCGAATCTGGTCGTCGAGACCGGCTCCTTTCTTGCTGTCAGCACGCTTTGGATTGCAGAGGGCCTGAAGCGTAACGGTTTTGGCAAAGTGATCAGTTGCGAGTTTGATCCGGTTGTTTATGCCAAAGCGCGAGAAAACGTTGCCAACTCCGGACTCGCAGACTGGATTGATCTCCGCAATGAATCCAGCCTGGAAATGCAAGTGAATGGCGGCATCGATCTTCTGTTCAGCGATAGCGATCCGCCCATACGTGAGCAGGAGGTCAGGCGATTCCTTCCGCAGATCAGCTCGCGCGGCATCATCCTGATGCACGACGCGAGTTCCCACCTGAAAGTGGTTCGCGACGCTGCGTTGAAGATGGAGGCCGAGGGTTTGTTATCAGTCGCCCTGCTGCCCACTCCTCGTGGTCTGGTGATTGCGCAGAAGCGGGCCGGACGTCAGTGAATCAAACGCTGGCATATCGCCTTTGGGTGGGTTCCACCACGCGGAAATCATCTCAATTCAAGTTGGGAATAGTTGGGTGACGTTGGCGATGTACACAAACGTGTGCAATCCTGGCAGAAATAATAGACAATCATAATTAGTCTAAAGATCAGGAATCCAGTCTGCCCGGTCGATCTGCGTTTCGGCAGATTCATCCGCCGCGATTCGGGTGCCCTCTTCGGTTTCGACTGCGGTTGCATCGTCGCGAGCGAGGACCACAAAACGTGGTCAGCGAATCATCGTGCTGATAGTCTCAGTAGGGGCCACTCTTCAGGATTTAAGAAACGAGCGAAAGAGAAGTACACCGAATGAGAATTGCAAGTGTCGCTAGCGCAATGCCGGAATGGTATTACAGCCAGCAGAAAATATTTGAAACGTTGTGCCAGCACTGGAAAGACAAGCTCGACAAGCCGGACGTTTTAGAGCGGCTGCATCAGCGGGTATGCGTAGAAAAGCGTCATCTTGCCTATCCCATTGACGAGTATGCCTCGATCGAAACATGGGGCGATGCCAACAATCGCTGGATCAAAGCCGCAGTCGATCTGGGCGAGCGTGCCATTACTACCGCGTTGGAGCGCGCGGGTCGGAAAAAAGAAGAAATTGGCGCCATCATTATTGTTTCCGTCACTGGCATCTCTGCTCCTTCGCTCGACGCTAAGCTCAGCAACGTGATGGACCTGCCACTGGATATGCGGCGCACACCGATCTTTGGTCTAGGCTGCGTTGCGGGCGCAGCCGGCATCGGGCAGGCTGCGGATTATGTGCAAGCCTATCCGGATCGCATCGCCGTGCTGCTCTCTGTTGAGCTTTGTTCCCTGACTTGGCAGCGGATGGATTTGTCCGTCGCGAACATGATTGCCTCCGGTCTGTTTGCCGACGGTTCGGCCGCGGTGATTGTTGCCGGCGACAAGGTTGCCGCGAAGGGGCCGGAGATTCTCGGGCACCAGTCGAGTTTCTATCGCAACACTGAGCACCTGATGGGTTGGGACATTTCGGAAGAAGGCTTCCAGATCGTTCTGTCGCCCGACGTTCCGGACGCGATCCATAAGAATTTTCCCGGCGATGTCGACAAATTCCTTGCTGGCTTCGGTATGAAGCGCAGCGATATTGGCAGCTGGATCATGCACACCGGCGGCCCCAAGGTGCTCGACGCATCCGCGGAAGCATTAGGCCTGCCACGCGAAGCGTTCGCTCCTTCATGGGATTGTTTACGCAACAACGGAAACATGTCTTCTGCGTCTGTGCTGCTGGTGCTGGAAGACTATATGTTGAATAGGAAGCCGCCTGCAGGGAGTTACAGCATCTTGGCCGCGGTCGGGCCGGGATTCTGTTCGGAGCTGGTGCTGCTTCGCTGGTAGCAGCGAGCGACTTTCGTGGTGAAGAGATGTTTCGGCGTGGCTCAGGGGAATTTTCCCGATGAGATTTTCGAAGCGATCGCGGCGCAGGATTAGCCCTAGGGCCAACGCATATCAGATACCGAGCAGTTTGAGCAGGTAGGGTGCAATGCGGTTGAGCAGGGAAAAATTCTGTGCCGCATGGCCCGCCCGTTTGCGGTCGAGGTCTTCTCCGAAACCGACGTCGAGCACCCAGTGGAGTTTGTTTCCGATTCCCCAGGGCTGCCGGATGAGGCGGTCCAGGCGCGCGTACTCCTGATTGCCGTAGACCTGAACTTCGCGCTCCAGAATGCGCCGTGTTGCCGGTCCGCTCAAGGTCTCGTGCGCCTCATCCACGCTGGCAGCAACTCGATGTCGGCCCCTGTGTACAGTTGCGCGAAACGCCGTCGCCGATAGACCGTCGCCTGCACCCGCCCGGTGGCCGTGTAGCGCGCGATCAGCCGCGTCATCTTCTCGATGTAGCGCCGCACCAGGCCCCGCGCCGCCTTGCCCAGTTGGGCGTATTGCTGTCCGACCAGCACCTGCTCCACCCAGCCATAGAGCTGCCGCCGATTTTCACCCTCAAACCGGATTTCCTCGCTGGCCTCGACGAACCGGCCCATCGCCTCCAAACTCAACTTCTCTGCATCGTGCATGCGGATGTTCACATCCCAGCATGACTATCCTTCAGGCTCATCTTGTATTGGAAGAGAGTGTCCTTTGACACCGTTGGAAGCGATTGATACGCTCATTGATGCAGGACATGATTTCTCTCTCGAACCGGAATCGTGCAGGGAATCCTGTGCGACGGCAATCAACTCCTCGCGCTGAAGTATCGTGGATCGACGAAGCAAAAGAGTCGATCCGCGTCTGGCAGCAACCTACGCGTCCCCGTCGTCTAGCCCGGCCTAGGACACCGCCCTTTCACGGCGATAACACGGGTTCAAATCCCGTCGGGGACGCCAACAAAACAAAAGACTTACAAGAAAATCTCCAATTTGATTGCCGTCCGATAACGTCCAATAAGACGGCGCTCATTCCGAATTCCCCTTTTTCGGCTCAAACACCAGCCTGGCAACCTTGCTCTGCGCGCTGCGCTTGATGTCGGTCACCGCCTGCGCATAGAGGTTCATCGTGACGCTGCTGTTCGCGTGCCGCAGCAGCTCCTGCACCGTCTTCACGTCCTCCCCGTGCGACTTCAGAATCGTCGCAAACGAATGACGGAAGGTATGCCATCCCACCTTCCCCGTGATTCCTGCCGCCTTGAGGGCCGGACGGATGTACACCCGGAAAAGGGAGTAGGACCAGTACGGAAGCTCGCCCTTGCTGGCCGGACTGGCAAAGACCCAGTCGCCGTCCATCGGGTAAGGCGACCGTCTGCGCCACAAGAGCAGAACCTCGGCCAGTTCGGGATCGAGCGGAACCGGCTTCTGCGATGCCTCCGTCTTGCAGGGGCCGACGCGCTGAAGTGAAATGGAACGGGTAACGTGCAGTTCGAGGTTCTCGAAATCCACGTCCGACCACTTTAGCGCGAGCAGCTCGCTTACCCGGAGTCCAGTGAGAATGTCGAGAAGCA
>JAJYSL010000120.1 GCA_021793595.1 Acidobacteriota bacterium | reverse complement strand
CGTGTGTTCTATACCGGCTCGTACAAGAAGCCGCGACAGTTCAACTGGGTCGTCGGCGTCATGCTGCTGTTGCTGACTCTCGGCCTGTCCTTCACCGGGTATCTTTTGCCCTGGGATCAGCTGGCGTATTGGGCAATTACGGTGGGAACGAATATCGGCAGTTATGCTCCGCTGGTGGGGGGTCGGCTGCGCGAGCTGTTACTCGGCGGTCACACCGTAGGCGAAGCAGCTCTTATCCGCTTTTACGTGCTCCATGTGGCGATCCTGCCATCGCTCGTCATTCTGCTTACCATCGTGCACTTCTGGCGTGTCCGCAAGGATGGGGGTCTTTCGCGACCGCTCTGGAAGCTGAAGCCGCGGAATACCGAAGCACTTGTCACCATCGGCGCGCCCGCAGAGGTTGCACCATTGCGTGTGGCAGCGGCGTCGCAGGACAAAACCTATGGACTGATGGAAGTTGTTACCGGCAAACCCATCTTTGAAACGGTTACTCCGGAGGAAGAAGAAGACACAGTCTTCTCGTATCCATACGCCTTTGTTCGCGAGGCACTGGCGCTGATGGCAACCGTGACAACGGTCATGACCGTTTCCCTGTTCTTCAACGCGCCTCTTGAAGAAATGGCCAACCCGGCAGTCACGCCGAATCCCGCCAAAGCGCCGTGGTATTTTCTCGGCCTGCAGGAATTGGTGAGTCACTCGGCTCTCCTGGGTGGAGTCGTCATTCCCGCCCTGATGGTGATCGCGTTGCTTGCGATCCCTTACATGGACAGAAATCCAAGCCGCCGTCCGCGCGACCGCAAGTGGGCACTCTGGGTGTTTACGTTCTTCGTTGTCGCCAACGTTGCTCTCATCGTCATTGGAACTTTCTTCCGCGGGCCTGGCTGGGCGTGGGTGCCACCCTGGGTACACGTTATTGCGAGGCCAGAATAATGGAACGTAGACTACAGCAAGTTTTCTTCGGACTGAGTCTCCTGGCGCTGGTGCTTATTCTGGCGGCAGAATGGCAAGCCAGCACGCCATCGTGGAAAAACTATCAACGTAAGTATCTGCAGCTTGAGGCGCTGGAAGAACCGAATGCCGCAAGCAAAGCCGCCGTTTTGACCACGCCGCTAGCGATCAATCAGGTGCTCCTCCCGGGCTTGCAGCGGGTGGACCGCTGCACCACGTGCCATCTCGGCGTGGAAGACCCGAACATGAAGAATGCGCCGGAACCGTTCCGCTATCATGCCGGCTTGGGACCACACGTTCCATCCAAGTTCGGCTGCACCGTCTGCCATGGCGGCCAAGGACTGGCCACCGACATGAAGGACGCCCACGGCAACGTGGCCTTCTGGCAATCTCCGCTGCTGCCAGCGGATTATGTCCGCGCTTCCTGCGGCCGCTGCCATAAAGAGGGCGACGTACCCGGTGTGCCGGAATTAACCGAGGGAAGGCATCTTTTTGAAACCGAGGGTTGCCATGGTTGCCATAAGTTAAATGGAGTGGGCGGAAGCATCGGCCCCGATCTGACAGAAGAAGGCGCGAATCACCGATCTCCGCAATGGCTGGTTCGCCATTTTCTGGCTCCAAACGTGCTCTCGCCCGGCTCGGCGATGCCGAATTTCCACTTCACCATGGAGCAGGCGCGCGCACTTACGTATTTCATGCTCTCGCTTACAAATGAGAACATGGGGAGCTACTACTCCAGCATGCAACTGATCCCTAGTCCAGAATTTGGCCGGCAACTGTTTGTCGAAAAGGATTGCATCGTCTGCCATGCGATCGGCGGAGTTGGAGCCAAGACCGCACCTGATCTGCTCGACGTGACCAAGCGGCACTCGGCCGAATGGCTCGACGAGCAACTGGTAAATCCGCAACAGGTGTATCCGGGAAGTTCCATGCCCGAGTACGATCTTGAGAGCAATGCCCGCAAGGCGCTCATTGCTTTCCTTGCATCCGCCACTCCACAAGATGCGCAGGAGATCCTGGCTCGCAGGAGCCATCCACTGACTCCAGAAGACGCCGCGGTCGAAGCTGGCAAGCAGGACTTTGCGCGGTTTGGCTGCGCTGGCTGCCATGGCACAGAATTGCAAGGTGGTGTGCCCAACCCCAACGCCCAGGGCGAACAAGTGCCTTCGTTGCTGCACGTCGCCGACGACTACACGAAAGACGAAGTTATCGCGATCATCCGCGATGGAAAGGTGCCTCCCCTGGCCAATCCAAAAGGGCTGGCCCCGCCGTTGTACATGCCGTCATGGAAAGGCGTGCTGAGTGATGAGGACATTCAGCACCTAGCCGATTTTCTTTGGTCGAAACAGGAAAAGAAGGAGAGTTGGTAGCAGATTTGTTCCTGTTGTGTATTTTCCATAGACCGAAGCTTCTATCGTCTATCTTGCGCAAGCCGATTGAGTTTCTCGATTGTCGAGAAGCCGCGGCTTCAGGATCCTCGCGAATGATGGAAAGTGTGCCAGCCGACTTATCCCTAATCCGCAAGTCTTGAGAGATGGCCAAATCCACATCGCAAGCTGGAGCAGGAACAGTATGCAGGCTTTCCTTTGCTAGTACTACAGTTGTAGATAGAAGATTGGCAGTGGTGCGCCACGCTCTTCGCTGTTAGAGGAGGTGAGTGAGCAGGCGGCGCAGTTCGGGTACGCTGAGCGGCACCGGTTCGCCTGCAGTTTTTTCTCCCCGTGCGCGCAGGATAGTCAGCACCGCTGCGGCCAGCATGGCCAGACAAATGTGCCGGTACCATCCTTGCCAGTGACGGACTTCGTAGTGGTCCAACCCGCACTCTCCTTTGGCGGACTGGAAGGCTTGCTCGATCTGCCAGCGTTGTCCCGCAACGCGCCACAAGGGCTTCCAGCGTGGTCTTTTGCTTGGGCGCGTAGAACCAATAGCAGGCATGCTCAGGCTGATTTTCGATGCTGCGCCGCACCACCAGCCCATGGCTCCAACCATCCTTTTCCCAATATAGCTATCTACAGACTTCTTCCGCACCGAGTGACATAAGTTACTGCTCAACCTCTCCGTGACCGTTACGGTTACAAGTGGAGAGTGCTTATGTCTACCTCAGCCCAGTCCATCCGCGAAATCATCCTCAACCAACCGTCATCAGCCAAAGTCTTCCACCGTTTCGATATCGACCTCTGCTTGCAAGCCGATCTGTCGCTCGAAAGGGCATGCCAGGAACAGCAACTCTCAGTCGATCAAGTTCTGGAAAAACTCGCCGATGCAGAGGCTCAGGAGGAAGGCGGCCTGGCTTTGGATCCCGACTCGATTCCCTTGGCACGTTTGATTCAGCACATCGTTCGCATTCATCACCATTGTGTTCGCCAGGAGATACCAAGACTCGCTCAAATGGCTTCAAAAGTCGCTGCGATGCGCAGCGATCGAGCGCCTGAGCTGACAAGGGTCGCCGAACTGATTGAAAAGCTTCGTGGAGAGATGCATGCGCATATTGAAAAGGAAGAGCAGATTCTTTTTCCATGCATCGCGCAAATGGACCGGGAATCGATCGTTGCTTATCCGCCTGCGCACGCTTGCTTCCAATCGGTTGCGTACCCCATCTTGATGATGGAACAGGAGCACGAGTCTGCCGATCATATTGTCGCTGAACTGATGCAGTTGACAAACAATTGTGAACCACCCACCTGGGCATGCATGACGCATATCGCTCTGTTTTCAGCGCTCCGCGAATTTGAGTCTGATCTGAGACAACATGTCCATCTTGAAAACGACATCCTGTTTCCTCGTGCCATTCAGTTGGAAGCACAACTCAAGGCGAGGAGTTAGTCATGGCTACGACTCCGTTCCTAGATCCATCCGCCGCCAGGACCAGCGAGATTGCAACCATAATGACTCGCGAACGCCAAAAGAGTCTGATGCTGCGCGTCTGGATTCTGAGCGGAATCTTCTTTATGGCGCTACCTGGTACATTACTGGGCTTTTCAAATCTGATGGCAATCGCCACACATCATGGTCTCGGAGCCTTGTCGGCTGCCTGGATTCAGGGCCACGGCCACGCACAGGTGTTCGGCTGGATCGGCAGTTTCATCCTTGGTATCGGCTTCTATTCGCAACCGACGCGCCTTCGGTCGGTCATTCGAATCCCGCTGGCATGCTTTGCCCTTTGGACATCGGGCGTCGCGATGCGCTGGGTCGCAAACATCTACGGCTGGCATTGGCGCGCGCTGCTTCCAATCTCCGCTGGGTTTGAAGTGATCGCAGTCCTGCTGTTTCTTGCCGCTGCATCACGACACAAACTGCCTTCGCCAACGCAGGACAAGCAGGCCAAAACACGCATGGAGCTATGGATGACTTCCGTGTTGCTCGGAACTGTCGGCCTGACCGCGATGGTCATTTTCAATTTTGTGGAGTGCGTTCGGCTGGCAGCAGGTGGAACGCTTCTTGCTTTTCCTCACGCGCTCGATCAGAAGTATCTTGTGTTACTCGCCTGGGGATTTCTGGTGCCTGTGGTCTGGGGGTTCTCCGCGCGTTGGCTGCCGACGTTCCTGGCGATTGCGAAACCGCATCCTAGACTGTTTCGTGAAGCTTTAATCCTGGACGTAACAGGTGTGCTTTGCGGCGTGGCAGGATGGACGAGAGTTGCAACGATCCTGCTTGCTTTGAGCGCGCTCGCTATCGGGCTCAGCCTTCACTTGACCCAGCGTCCTCACGGACCTGCAAAGGTCCGTGGCATCCATCCAAGTTTCCCGACTTTCATCCGTTTGGCGTACGCGTGGTTGATTGTGGCTGGATCGATGGGCATCTGGGCCGCACTTGCCGATGTACACGGCGGTATCTGGGGCGGCTCGCGTCACGCGCTGACGGTCGGATTCGCAGCAACTATGGTGTTCGCGATCGGACCGCGTATTTTGCCTCATTTTGCTGGTATTCAAAGTATCTTCAGCAAGCGACTCATGTTCCTCAGCCTTCTTTTGCTTCAGACCGGCTGCACGCTACGCGTCTGTTCCGAGCCGCTTGCCTACGAGGGCATCGTATCGTTTGCATGGAAGATGCTTCCTATCTCCGGGATGCTGGAGCTAAGCGGCGTGCTGGTGTTTGCCGCGAACATTGCGCTGACTTTTCTCCTCGGCCGCTCCGCATTTGCCATCAAGAGCACGAGCGAACACTCTCCGGCGTGAGGAACGCTACCTGCAACAAGGGAGTCCATTCGCGGAATTAGAGTTAGTCGGTCGCGTACTCTTCTTCGTCAACGGAATGGGCCCAAGCATAGGCCGCGCCGAGCCATGATCCGGGATGGGGCGAGCGGGGATCTGAAGTCTGGCCGGAAGCGCTGTGTGCCACTCCGGAGCCGGACACTGGAAACTGTAACAGGTTCGCCACCCACAGATATACCGACAAGCGAATTGACATATTCGAATGCGCCAGTTCTTGGATGCATCAAATTTTGTCCCGTGTGACTAAAGTCCCTGCAACGTGCCAGTGCGCAACGCTACGGTGGTTCTAGCACAGTACACAGTACAGAGTGCGAGATTCACCGAGGAGAGATTATGTCCTACAAGCGGTATTGGGTAGCACTGGCCATCGTCGTCATAACATCTTTCGCCGTTCTCGGAGGAGTGGGCAGGAAGATGATCAGCCAAGCTCCGCCTATCCCGGACGTATATACGACAGACGGACGATTGCTTTTTACAGGCAGCTCGATCACAAATGGACAGGGCGTATGGCAATCGATCGGCGGACAGGAAATTGGTACCGTCTGGGGCCATGGCGCCTATGTCGCACCAGATTGGAGCGCAGACTGGCTGCATCGCGAATCCGAGATTCTGCTGAACACCTGGGCCGTCCGAGCTGGCGCGGGAAATTTCCAGGCTCTCGGGCCGGACCAACAGGCCATCTTTAAAGCGCGTCTGATTCGAGAGATGCGAACCAACACATACGACGCAGCGCGCAACCGTGTCACGATCGGCCAAGATCGTGCCGCCGCTTTCCAACAATTAGCCGCATACTACGCACATATCTTCGCCTCTGGGCGCGCAGATTATGCCATCCCTCAAGGCGCTCTGACCAATGCCGCAAAACAAAAGCAGATGGCAGCATTCTTCTGGTGGACCGCATGGGCCGCCAGCACGGAGCGTCCCGGATCGACGACGACGTATACGAACAATTGGCCGCATGAGCCGTTGGTTGGCAACGAACCCACTTCGGGCGCGGTACTGTGGAGCGTCCTCAGCTTCGTCGGCTTGCTGGCTGGCATTGGTGGCCTGGTGTGGTGGTACGCGTCCCAGGAGAAGCAACTCGTTCATGGGCCTTACCCTGAGAAAGATCCGTTTCTTGCGTTCACGCCAACTCCATCCCAGCGCGCTACATTGAAGTATTTCTTGGTCGTGGTGATTCTCTGGGGCGTCCAGATCCTGATGGGCGTCCTGACGGCGCACTACGGAGTCGAAGGCAACAGCTTCTACGGCATCCCTCTCGCCAAGTACCTTCCCTATGCCATTACACGAACCTGGCATCTGCAGCTAGCGATTTTCTGGATAGCGACCTCATGGCTGGCGACGGGGCTGTTTGTTGGCCCAGCTGTCAGCGGTCACGAGCCGAAATATCAGCGATTGGGCGTGAACGCACTCTTCGGTGCGCTGATCCTGGTGGTTGGCGGCTCTCTCGCCGGCGAGTGGCTTGGCATCCAGCAACGCCTTGGCAATATGTGGTTCTGGTTCGGCAGCCAGGGTTATGAATACGTCGATCTCGGACGCTTCTGGCAAATTCTGCTATTCGTCGGTTTGGTTCTTTGGCTCGTCCTGATGGTTGCAGCGTTGAAACCGGCGCTTCTTCGCAAGAGCGAGGATCGGTCGTTGCTTGTGCTTTTCCTCATCTCGAGCATTGCCATCCCGCTCTTCTATGCTGCCGGCCTGATGTACGGGCAGCGGAGCCATCTCGTTACCGCCGAATATTGGCGCTGGTGGGTAGTTCACCTGTGGGTGGAAGGCTTCTTCGAAGTATTCGCAACCGTCGTCATCGGATTCCTGTTCACCCGGCTCAAGCTGATAGAAATTCGCACTGCTACCAAAGCTGCACTCTTCTCGACAACCATTTTCCTGTCCGGCGGAATCATCGGCACGTTCCATCATCTTTACTTTGCAGGTGCAACGCCGGCGGTGATCGGACTGGGCGCCATCTTCAGTGCGTTTGAAGTTGTACCACTTACTTTGATCGGCTACGAAGCCTGGGAGAACATTCGCCTCGCCCAACCCACAAAGAAGTCTCCATGGATCGCCAATTACAGGTGGCCCATTTACTTCTTCGTCGCCGTTGCATTCTGGAACATGGTCGGTGCCGGATTGTTCGGGTTCCTCATCAACCCTCCCATCTCGCTCTATTATGTGCAGGGTCTCAATCTGACCCCGCTGCACGGCCACACCGCATTATTCGGCGTGTACGGAATGCTGGGACTTGGACTGACGCTCTTTTGCCTGCGCGCATTAATTCCAGGCCGACCGTGGAAGCAGGGGGCCTTGAAACTTTCTTTCTGGACCCTCAACATCGGGTTGGCCCTCATGTCGCTCCTCAGCTTGCTGCCGGTTGGGCTGCTGCAGGCATGGGCGTCCATTCAACACGGCACATGGTATGCGCGATCCGCCGAGTTCATGCAGTCCGGTTCGATGCAGACGCTGCGGTGGATGCGGGTCCCTGGTGACATCGTATTTTCGATCGGGGCAGTGGCCTTCGCATGGTTCGTGCTTGGACTGCTGACCGGGCATTCGTACGGCAATGACAGGAGAAAGGGCACGGACGTTTCGCAATACGACAGCAGCGAAGAACGCGCGGTCGCACTCGCAGGTCGCTGAACCATTTGCTGACATGCATGCGGCGTCTTTGATGGTTCTAGCAGCAAAGACGCCGTGTCTATTTGTCAGAAACAACCAAAAGCGCACCGATGATCGAATGTTTCTTCGAAGATGTTCCATGGCTGTTAGATGTTTGGTCCCGGAGTTTCGTGGGTCGGATCACCGTTGATCGCGCAGCAAAATCCCGCGCCAGCTCCAGCGGCGACGGCCAGGGCGGCGCGTACCATCACGATTCAAGCCAAGAAGTATGAGTTTATTCCCGCGAACAGCGGCGACTGCGGATTTGGCCACCGAAAAATCCACTTCATGGTGCACGTGGTCAAGTAAGGACCGTATTTGATCCTGCAGTGAGATGGTTGAGAACAGACGCGATCTATGGGATCGAATTCGGCGTGGTATGCAGGGCGCCTGTCAGACTGGCAATCCTGTCCACGTGGTGTCGGTGGCACCAGTCGCGCAGCCCGGTTGCAATTCTTTCGACAGCGCGCGGATCCGCGTAGCTGGCGGTACCCACCTGGACCGCTGTCGCACCCGCCAACATAAACTCGATCACATCCTCGGATGTCGCAATTCCGCCCATTCCCAACACCGGAATTGAAACCGCGCGCGAAGCCTGGTACACCATGCACAGAGCCAACGGTTTGATGGCTGGTCCTGAAAGACCGCCAGTAATATTGGCGAGGCGCGGGCGCCGTGTGCTGGCGTCGATGGATACTCCAAGAAATGTGTTGACAAGAGAGAGCGCATCCGCACCTGCGTCCGAAGCGGCACGCGCCATTTCCGCAATGCTGGTGACGTTGGGCGATAGCTTGACGACGAGGGGACGACGTGCGACGGACTTGGCACGCATGACCAGCTCGTGCAGCGATACGGCGTCGGTTCCAAATACCATTCCGCCATGTTGCGTATTCGGGCAGGAAGCATTGAGCTCGTACGCGGCAATTCCGTCGACAGCATTCAGAGCCAGAATCACCGCACAATAATCGTCGATGGACCCCCCGAACACGTTCGCGATTGCCGGGCAGGGAAGTTTCCGCACCGCCGGCAGCTTTTGCTCTATAAAGGCATTGACGCCCATATTCTGAAGCCCAATGGCGTTCAGCATACCGGCTGCCGTCTCAATGATTCGCGGCGGCGGATTCCCGGCCATCGGCTCTCTGGAAAGGCCCTTCGTTACAAACGCGCCGATTGTTTTCAGTGAAACAATGTCTTCAAACTCCACGCCATAACCAAACGTGCCGCTGGCGGCGATAACCGGGTTGCGCAGTTCGATGCCACAGAATTGCACCCGCAAATCCGGTTTCAGGTTTGAGGTCATGGGTGCGACTCAGGCGATATCGGTGCCTTTTCAGCGGTTGAAGCCGGGGTATGTTCGCTAGGGCGGCCCTTCGCTGGAGTCGCGGCCTCTCCTGCGGGTGCCTTATGATGGTCGGGTAGGGCGGTCTTGTTGCGACTCCTGCGCCGCAGTTCTTCGTGCCTGGGTTTGACTACCACCTCAGGATGAATGGCCTGCGTCAAAATGTGGCCGATGCTGGCCGAGGGCTGGTTGACGCCCAACAGATCGGCGAGAGTCGCTGCGATGTCGACGGGCTGCACACGCCCTGGAAACGTACCGGGAGTGAACACCGATCCATAGAATCCCAGCGGCACATGCCTGTCGTAGGAGTAAGCGGAAAAATGCGTCGCACCGTGGCCAGAGCCAGGAACCTGGTAGGCATCCGGAATCAGCATGACATACCAGCCGCCATTGGGTGAGTAGCTGTGGGCCATCAGACGTCCGAACTCAGTGGGTGGCAACCCCGGCTGCAAGGAAGCAAGCTGAAGGCGCGTAAACGTCCGGAAAACCCGGGGCTGCGGTGGCACGCGTTTGTTGCCTGGCTGCACTGCATCGTCGAGCTTGTTGGCGGAAGGATCGAGACTGGCGACTGCAGCGGGAATCGAATCCTGAATTGCGCGTTCCGCTTCAAATTCATTAATGCCGGCGCGCTGGAATGTTGGGATATTGAGCGAGATATAGGGCAAATCCTGGTCCGGCAACATGTATTCGAGATTCTGACCGGGCGAAAATCGATCGTTCATATTTTTATTCAGGTCGGCGATCAGAGGTTTCATTGAAATCGTTGCCGCGGGAATTCCGAGCTGTTGCGCTACTGCGGGCACGGGTGCGACGCCATGGTCTGCCGTCAGCACCAACCATACACTGTGCAGCCCGCCGGGAATGTTGTGATCGAGCCAGGTAAAGAATTGATCCAGGTTGCCATCGAGTTGATCGACCAATTGGCGTTGATCGGGCGAATCGGGACCGACGCGATGGCCGAGGATATCTGTGGACGAGATGCTGATCGTCAATACGTCGGTTACATTTCCAGCGCCAAGATTTTCTCCCTGGATTAATGCCTGGGCAAAGTTGATCTCATATTGAATGGCAGCGTCTGTGGGACCGACGGCGGAGAAAAAGGGCGCATTCGCGGTGACGCCGGCAGCAGTGCGGGCCTGGGCCACATTGTCACCCTGGTTGAACGTCGTTGCCCAATCGGGAAGGGAAGGCATGTAGTAGGTAGATGTGATGAACGCGCCGCTTTGCGGATCAATCCAGAAGGCGCCGTTGGCTGTATGGCCTGAGGTGAGAATGGCGGCACGATCCTTGAGGGAAATGCCGAAGAGCCTGGACTCACCTTTCGTCGAGAGTCGGACCTCATCGCCGATGGTGGAGGCCAGCAAGTTACGCGGCGATGCGCCTTCGCGCGCCGGCTGCGGCGGCGTGGAGGGCAGCCCGACAATGCTGTAGCGCGGGTCTTCGACCGACGAAATGGGTCGCGTGGTGTTGCGATTCAGGTCCCACCATTGGTTACTGGCAATGCCATTGCCATCGGTGTAAGCTCCGGTCGAGATGACCGAATGCCCGGCCGCTGTCACCAGATTCGCGTAGTCATAATAGCAATCTGGAAAATATGCGCCATGGTCCAGGAACAGGTCGAATCCATTTCCCTTGAAGTCGGCGCGATATCGCTCCAGATAATCCTCGCGAAATTGATCAATGACGAGAATCACAACCAGTTTGGGATGAGCGTCATACGCACTTGCAGAGCACGGGATGCAAGTTGAAATGGAAAGCAGCAGGGCGAAGAGGCAGACAGATATACGTTTGAACATAGCAAGAGGATCGCGTAAAGCGACTAATCCCATGGTAGCAAGAGGGACAGCAGCGGGGAAACCTTCCGGCATAGAAGCAACAAAAGAATTGGCCACAACCGATGAATGACGAGTGCACGATCACGATATAGACCCCTCATTCGTTTGCGTACATGGCGCCCGGGAGTGTGACAGACACCCTTGCCGGCGAACGACGATGTCTCGTCCGGAAGAAATCATCCGGCATCGGTAGTTGCATGGAATCGCGTGGAATCCGAAATAAAAGGGGCACTAGATCATTTACCGTATCGCGTTTTGTGGAAGGTCCATCTGTGACAAATCGTGCAAGAGTTACGGGGTAGCGCTATATTCCTGCATTTTTGTCACCCGGCTACACGGTAAATGCAAAGTTCTGCCTTCGGAGCCGGGGCCACTCGCTCAGCTTCGCCATCTGTGACCCGGGCAGGGTATCAGGGAATTATATTTCCCCGTTTCCGCACAATTGACTTATAAACCGCGTACTTGAGTCTTTGCCTTTCCAGTCCAAACACCGCCGGACGAAGCTGGAAGTAGCCCATTTGTTAAACAGCGCCAATCCTAGAATGAGGATCAGAAGCATTCCGATGAGGGCGATTCAGCAGGCAGACTAATCCCGACCAGCACCAGGATCAGAGTTGGTTCTGCCAAAATCGCCAGCATGACCGCCCTGCTCGATCCGATGCCGCCGTACACATTTCCTGTGTCGAGTCCGGCCAGGATAATGGCGAACGACCCC
>JAJYSL010000010.1 GCA_021793595.1 Acidobacteriota bacterium | reverse complement strand
TATCTACAACTGTAGTATTAAGCCGCAGCGATACTCTGAGGTCTGGAAATCCCACTTTTACGGACATATTTCCAACCGAGGAACAGTTGAAAGCAATCGTTCCCGATCCTGTTGCCTATCACTATCAGTATCGCGATGGTTTGCGTGCGACGATGCTGCTGCTGAATGGGCTGGTCCGCGATTTCACTTTTGCTGCAACCATCGATGGACAGCCCAAGCCATTTTCTACTCAGATGTACCTGCCCATGCCGGATGGACGCACCACGCTGGCCAGTTTTTTCAGCCCGCTGGTGCATAACGCGGAGATTATGTTCCTGACCGGGAAGGCGCAGTATCCGATTGAACGGACACTGCTGACCAGTGGCCTGTTGATCGCCGGCGTTGAGAGCAACAACAAGGGCCTGCAGCGCGTCGAGACGCCGAACCTGGCGGACGTACACTACCAACCCAATCCTGAGTCCACCTTCTGGAGGAGCTGATGCTGACCCGCCGCCGTTTTGTAGGTTATTCCGCGCTGTCGTCCGCGATGTTGGCTTGTCCCTCATGGCTGCGTTCCGCCTTTGGCCAAACATCAGCCGGGACTGCGGAGCGTCCGTTACGCCTCGCTATCCTTGGCAGTGTCTATCGCCTGGGGTCGAACTTGCAGACCATAGGCGACCGCTTCCTGGTGGGCTATCCGCAAGAAGGCGACTGGCATATGCCCAATGTGAAGGTAGTTTCCGTGTATGTGGACCAGCGAGTGCGGAAGTCCAACGCCGCGCCTACGGGATATGACCGTGCCATGAGTGGGGAGGTCACGGATTACAACAGGCTAAAGGTGAGCCACGGGCACCCGTTGATCGCGCAACAATCCCACGCCACCAGGAAACCTGAGTCACAGACTGCCGAGCCGGAGAAGGTTCGCCAGGCAACCGATCTGAGCGAACCGCGCTCGCAGGAGTTCGGCTTTCGACTATGTCGCAATATTCCGGAGGCGCTGCGCTGTGGCGGCAGCAAAATCGCGGTTGATGCCGTGCTGGCCATCGCGGAACAGGGCGGCGACTATCCATACTCCAGCAACGACATGGGCCAAGTCCTGCTGCCAACCTACGATTGGTTTCAGCAGTGCGCCCACGTTTTTGAAGAAGAGAACCACGCTGTTCCTTACTTCAATCACAAGCAGCTCTCCTTCAGCTTTCCGGAAGCACAGAACATGGTGAACACTGCCGAGCGAATGAAATTCCCGCTGCTGGCTGGCTCCTCAATGCCCGTGACCTGGCGCTTGCCGGATGTGGACATACCGCTCGGCGCGCCGGTGCAGGAAGCGGTGATGGTTGGCGTAGGCAGGTTTGACGGCATGGATTTCGACGCGCTCGACACCATGCAGTCTATGCTGGAGCGACGCAAGGGTGGAGAGACTGGCGTCAAGGCGGTGCAGTTGCTCGAAGGCGACGACGTCTGGGCGGCCAGGAAAGCCGGGCGCTGGCCCGAAGAGCTGATGAGTTCTGCGCTGTCCCGAAGCGACACGCCATTGGGCCTGACCGTGCTGGACGGCCGCACCCAGGACTTGGCGGCTCCCGGCGTCTTGCAGCAATTGGTAAAAGATCCGGCTGCGTATTGCATTGAATACAACGATGGGACGCGCGCCACACTGCTCATGCTCAACGGCGCTATCCGAGATTTCAACATCTCAGCGCGGGTAGCGGGTCACGGCCTGGTTTCAACCCAGTTTTTCATGCCGCCGGCGCCAAACCAGACCTACTCAGCTTGCCTGGCAACGAAGATCGAACAGATGTATCAGACCCGGAACGCGCCCTATCCTGTACAGCGGATCTTGCTGACCACCGGCATCTTGGAGGCGTGCCTGACTTCAAGGCATCGCTTGAACCAGCGGCTGGAGACGCCACAGTTGGCGATCAGTTATCAGCCGCCCGCCCAATCACAATACGCTCGCACTTGAGGAGCGGAATCACTGCATTGCGCAGTATTTCATCGCTGAAAAACCCGGAATGGATTGAGCATAAAGCCAGAAATTGTTGCGTCGAGAAGTCGTCTTTGACCAAGCGAACAAACTGGTGAGATGTACAGAGCTTGGTCGTCAGAGGTTACGACCTCTTTCTTTGAGGGTCGGCCATTGCGCCAAGATGGACGCGTCCTCCGATTTTCAGTGAGGGTACATCAAATTGTGTGAATCCGTCTTGATGGGTTGGCGTGAGGATCTCGCAGCAGCCGCGCTCCGGCGTTTCATATCGAACCACCGAGTAAGAGCCTTGAATGCGTACCTGCACTGGCATAGGTTCCGCAGAGTAATTCACCAGTTCTATGGTAGCGGTGGAGGTACTGGGGAGCTTGTAAGGGATCGCGATGCTGGTCGACGCATTCCAGAGAGAGATGGGCAGTTTATCTTCACCCAGGAGCCGGCGAACATCTCTGGAAAATGTTTCTGGATCGGCAACGCCTTGGGCGAGTTCGATCACTTTGCCCTGGCCCATCGTATACATCACCGAATCTCCGCTAACTCGGCGGGTCCCACTCGAGTACCCGGAGAAAGGGCTAGGTAAATTCACCAGAATCGCTACTCCGCCACCGTTCACAAACTCTGTCATTTGTCGGATTGCAGCCTGATCCGGCTTGACGAATATGACAATGAGGTCCAAACCCTGGAGGGACTGGTGTGTCAGCTGGGTCGGGGGGAGCACGCGGAAGAGAATGTTGTGCCGCGCCATCAAGTTCGTGGTTTCATACGAGGCGTCATAGTTGTCCGTCACCACGCCCACGGTGGCTGGAAATGCGACGGGCCGTTGGCCCTCCTTGAGGTAAAACTCTACATACTCCGCTACGCGTTCCCAAACGGCCCACCCTTCGTCGCTTCCGCTCACCAGAGATTTTTCGAAGCTGGGGTGCAAATTCAGGATTAAGTCGGAATGAAGAGCGCCAGCTTCGGCCACGGCGAGCGAATAGTCCTCCGCGCTGGGGCCTAGCTGTTGCTGCAACGCATCGGGAAGCTCCCACTGGAAATCGAACAAGGGAGTTTGGCTGGGATGGAAGGCGCGGTCATACCCCACCAGGGCTAGGTTGGAATTAATCCACGGCTGCTCCGTGGGGCTCGATACCTGCAGAATGCCCTGATGGTTAATCACCGTGCTTCCCATCATTGACGGCTGCTTGGCTCTGGGATCAGGAGAAAGAACGGCGAGGCTCGGGTGCGCCAGCCGAAGGCTTCTGGCGGTTTTCTCTGCCTCTTCGTGATCTGAATCACCTGCTTCCAGAATGATCCCTGAAATTCCGATGGCGCGACTGCTGTTCGCCGCCGCCGATGCCTGACCAAGAGGCACCGTGGCGTAAACGCGATAGCCCTGCTTTCGGGCGCTTTCCGCCATGGTCGGGGCAGCATCCCAGGGAAGTGCCAGCCCATATGCGAGCAGAGTTCTTGCGGGCAGCACTGGCTCGGTCCAGCGAATCCACACTCTGCCCCAGGCGGCCTGGGGAATTGCCGGTGGATCCGGCCGTGTTACATCGTCCTGTCCCCTTGAGGCGACAGAACTGAGCAACAATCCCGCTGTTCCCCAACTCGCGCTTTTTACGAATCGACGTCGATCCATGAATTCACTCCGAGCTAGCCAAAATTTCGTGTCCCGGCTTTTCGAGGGCTCATCCGCGCCAGGTTTGTCGTCATAATTTCCGGGCCACTGCTCGCAGTCTGAGTTAAACCTTCCGGTGAAATCCAGATGGCAGCCACATTCGGTAATCTTTTCACCAGATCCAGTCCTTTCGCGGGGCCCATGAGCAGCAACGCGGTGGAAAGAGCGTCAGAAGCTGTTGCAGATTCTGCCACGACACTCGCGGCGGTAGCCGATTTCGATGGCGCACCCAAGAGGGGATCGATAATGTGTCCGAAGGAGGGCATCCCCAGCAAGCTGGGTGGCGTCTGCTGCGATGTTGAAACGCTGTTTTCATGCAACAGGACGTGAGGATCAACCTGCGCGGAGGGGTCGCATAGGTGCACCAACCATCCCGATCGCCCAGGAGGGCAGCCCATTGAGTAAAACGTACTCCCTCCCGAATTGATCAGTGCACATTCGATGCCACAAGAGCGCAGCACGGCGGCCGCCCGATCTACAGCGTACCCCTTGCCAATCGCCCCCAGATCGATTGCCAGGCGCGAAGAGTGGAAGCGAATCCGACTGGGAGGAATCAATTCAACCTGGCGGTAATCCACCCCGCATCGGAGCCTTTCTTCCTCGTCCGGACTAGGAACCTGCTCGCCGCGACCCGCAGCTTTCCACCGCTCAACGAGCAGCCCAGCCGTGACGTCGAATGCACCTTCGGAGAGCTCGGAATAGTGCAACGATTCCTGGATCACCCGGTACAAATCCGGCGTAACCGTTTGCGCCTGGAGATGCGCTGTGCGGTTCAATTGGCTCAGTTCGCTCGCAGGTTTGTAAATGCTCATCACCTGTTCCAGGCGATCCATCTCCTGAAAAGCTTGATCCATCGCCTGGGACGCTTGTGCGGGATTGGTTCCGTACGTGACGATTTCAAAAACCGTGCCCATGGCGAAGTGTTTTCTGAAAACCGGCGCCTGGTCTAAAGACAGGTCTGGCGAAAGAAGTGGTGCAGTCAAGTCGGGACGTTGAGGCGGTCCTCCTCGGACACGGCTACTCCAGCGCATAGACCATACCATTTTCGCTGGCCAGGTAAACGCGGCCACCGGCCAGGACTGGAGCAGACTGAAGACCACCGCCCAATCCAGCCTTCCACAGCACCTGGCCTGAAGCGGTAGCGAGACACAGAACGGGGCCCTGAGCATTCACGGCGACCACGGGTTCGCTGATCACGGGGGGCGATGTGATCGCACTGCCGGCGAAAGTCTTCCATTTCAGTTTGCCGGTTCGAATGTCCAATGCATAAATATTTTTGTCTTTGCTGCCAAAGAAGACGACATCTTTAGAGGCAGCGGGAGACGAGGAGATTCCGAGCTTCGTCTCGAATTTCCAACGCACGGCTCCAGTGCCGGCATCGAGCGCATAGAAGAAGAAGTCCTCCGAGCCCACCAGAACCAGATCGCCCACCACAGCCGGCGTGGAATCGATGCCGTCTCCGGTCGGTGTGCTCCACTCAATTCTTCCGGACGAGGCATCCAGCGCGTAGACTTTCCCGTCGCCACAACCGAAATAAACATGCTTCTCCGCAGCATAGGCGGAGGCAGAGATCCGTCCTCCGATATTTCGTGTCCAACGCGGCTTTCCGGTCTTGTCTTCCACCGCGTAGAAACGGCCGTCGGCGCTACCGAAGAAGACGGTTTCATCGCGGACAACGGGTGAGCTCCACACTTCTCCCCGCGTGGCGCTCTCCCAAATCGTTTTGCCCGTGTCCCGGGCTAAGCTATATATTTTCCCGCCGTCACAGCCAAAAAGGAGACTGTTGCCGGAAATCGAGGGGGTGGAGTGAATCCAGTTGTGGAACTGGCGGGTCCACCTGGGGCGCCCGGTGTCAGCATCCAGGGCATACACAGCGCCATGAATCTCCGCCACGTACAAAAGCTTGTCGCGCAGCACAGGCGCTGAAAGAATAGCCCTGCCGACGCGAAACTGCCATCGCACGCCTTTGGGCACTCGCCATGATTCCTCGCGCGATCCTCCCATGCGGGAGTTTTCCTTTAGCAGGGTTACCCAATCCCGATCTGTGTTTACTGGATTGTCCATCGTGGGGTTCAAGTGAGTCGCAGTTGGCGATGGTCGATATGTTTCAGGTCGGAGATGCCCAATCCCAGTTTGCCGGCCGCGGCGATGTGTCCCGGCTGGCGAAAGAACAGGTTCTTATCGGGATCACGGTAGAACTCGCCGCTGTTCGTAGTCAAAGTCTTGGGATCATTGTCCCAGACCGAAATCGCCCCTTCGTCACGCCTCTTCTTTTCGATGGCCTGCAACTCGACCGTATCCATCGCCACTGGGTCGGTACCAATGAAAAGGGTCTTCGCTTCATAGACGAAATCCCAATTCGAAGTGAGTGGGCCCCCGTGCCAAACTTCGCGCATTCCGTCCATGATGTTCAACACCGCCTTGGAGCGCAAAGGCTCGGTGGAGCAAAGATAACCAATGAAGGGATCGGTAAACGTATAAGGTGCCTGGTGAGTGCGCGCCACATTGTTGAAGCACCCGTAGCCGAGGTTCTTCAGGCAACCCGTCACTCCGGCGGCCGAGTGATCCTTCATTGTCGGAATGTTAATAATCTTGGTCAGTTCTTGGGTGACGATCTTCGCGAGAAAGGACCGCGTTTCCGACTCGCCGAAGAAATCCACGTCGCAATACACATCAAAATCGTAACGCGAGGCATCGAAGGCACCGCATTCAATGCCCACCAATCGAGTCTCTGCAGGTATGAGAGCCTGGTATGAACCCATTTCGATCTCGTAGGCGTAGCGGTCAAACACCACGATGTTCTGGGCGGGAACGCCAATCGAACGCAGCGCCGCGACGATCTCGCGCACGATCTCGGGGGAGGAATAGCAAACCGGAGCCCCCGAGGGGTTGATCTTGATTCCCACCACGTCGTGGGGCTCAATAAACCTTTGCCACGCCGCCGCCGGCGAACTTTCGCCAGTGAGCTCCTTCATCCCCTCACTCAACATGCGGCCAATGATCGGCTGGGAAACACGGTTGCCTGAAATGGAATCCGGGTGGAAAGCTTCTACCACGCGCCCGGGGAACAAGCCTGGGATTCCCAGTGGCGACGGCTTACTGTGAGGAACTCCGTGGACCTCAATCGGAGGCGTCGCTGGTCGGCCCGGATTTGCCTGGCCTCTGCCAACACCTGAGTTAAGCAACAGCGCCGCGGTTCCCAACCCCGCAGTCTTGACGAAATCTCGTCGATCCATCCGCAAGCCCCCAATGTGACTCTTCGGTGCATCGGGGCGATTGTCCCCTCAAACTAAGAATAAGCCAAGAACCTTCGAAACTGATTCATGACTTTCCTCTTATTCTCGCGTCGCATCGTGCAGGACTTCGCCATGACGGGCAACAGCCATAAGCTCATTCGGCTGCAACTTCCATACCAGCACAATAGTGTCGTCGCTGAAGCGTAACCCCGGCGCAACCGGTCCACGGCCGGTAGGGAGACGCAACTCAATGCGCGGTGTCTCCAGAACGCATCTTTTTCATGAACCCTTTTCCAGTGATCTTGATTTTGGATGCGGATGAAGGACGCGGACATTCCCACCGTTGCACTCGTCCTGGAACATTAACAGCGGTCTTGCACCTGAGCCAGTGAAGATTGCGCAGTTTTCCTTGCCTTCCCAGCGGCATCTCTCGCCGGTGTCCACGTGAGTATCCACCGAAACGATCGCAATGCATACTATTTTCTATTGCGCTTGCCCGCGTCCAACCAGTACCCTCCGAAGATAAGCTCACACCTGCGCAATCGACCCAAACTTATGCGCGGAATCCAGATAGATGACTCTTCGCAACACAACTGCTGTTACTGTTCAGCGGATTCTGCTGCAATACCCGATCGATTTCTCCTAACGCACCACACTGGATGGGAGTCGTTCTGTGACCGAACCTGTGTCTATATTCCGTGACGTCGCGATGGTTCTAACGGCGGCGCTGTTTTTTGGCTTCTTGTGCTGGCGTCTCCGCCAACCCCTGATTCTCGGCTACGTCCTCGCCGGTCTCGTCCTCAGCCCGCTCACTCCTGGTCCGCACGTTCATGACGTGCACACGTTTCAAGTCATGGCGGAAGTGGGAGTCATCCTACTGATGTTCTCCGTGGGTATCGAGTTTTCCATCCCGGAATTACTGCGAGTTAAGTGGGTCGCGCTAATCGGCGCTCCCATCGGCATTTCTCTCCTGGTTGGTCTCGGGATCGGCGCCGGAAAGCTGCTTGGCTGGCCCATTCTCCAGAGTATCGCGGTGGGTTGTATCGTTTCGGTCGCCAGTACTATGGTCCTGATGCGCCTGCTGATGGATCGCGGCGAACTCGGTTCGGAGTCCGGTCGCGTCATGGTCACGCTATCGCTGGTGGAAGATCTTGCCGTTGTGATTCTGACCGTCGTGCTTCCCAGCCTTGGTTCGTCCAACAGCGCTGACTTTCTTCACGTCTTCCTGAAAATAGGTAAAGCGCTTCTTCTTCTGATTCCTGTTGTTGTGCTCGGTTGGAAGCTCGTTCCGCGCCTCCTCTCCTACATTCAAAAAACCTGTAATGACGAGATATCTCTGCTGCTGGCTCTGTCGATTTGCCTCGTCGTCGCCGCCATCACGGAAGCAGTCGGCCTATCCCTGGCCCTGGGCGCATTCGTGGGCGGCATGTTGCTGGGCAGTTCTCCCTACACCCACAAGCTGGCCGCTCAGACGCTTCCCATTCGAGATGTCTTCGTGGCCCTTTTCTTTGTCACCATCGGCATGCTGATCGATCCAACGAGCTGGTTGTCCGGTTGGCGGATTTTCGCTGTGATGGTAGGGCTAATTCTGGTGGGTAAATTTGTGGTTTGGTTTGCAGTGGTACGAGCGTTCCGCTACAGCCGAGAAACCGCTTGGCGAGTTGGAATTGGCCTGACGCAAATTGGTGAATTTTCATTCATTCTTGCACAGGTGTCCTTACACTCCCACCTCATTACATCGGAAGTGTACAACGCCACTTTGGCCGGGTCACTGATCACCATCCTGATCAACGCCACTCTCTTTAAACTGATACCGCGGGCATCAGGAGCCATCGGGCAACAACCCGCTCATACTTGAGCAGCAGCCCCGTTCTTTCGTCGCCGCGGTTCAGACCGTCGCATCCATTAAAACTGTTCGGGGCCAGACTCTTCGATTCGCGTTCCAGCGCGGAGTACCTCTCCCGTCAGCGATGCAACAGCATCGAACAGATGTACCTGAAACGTTCCCGGGCCCTGCGCTTTTTCCGCAGCGAACTCGCCCGCCAGCCCATAGCCGGCCAGAGCCGCAGCAGTCCCGATGACAGCATCTTTTTCGACCGCGGCACATGCAGCCACAACAGAAGTTGCCATGCATCCCGTACCCGTGACTGTGGCCATCATCGGATGCCCATTCGCAACCCGCAGGAATCGCACACCATCCGTCACCACATCGATGGGTCCGGTCACCGCAGCGACACATCCGAACTTCTTTGCAAATTGCGAAGCTGCCAGGGCTGCATCGCCCGTCGATCCCACAGATTCAACCCCGCGAATCTTGGCATCCATCCCCGCTAACGCGGCAATCTCCGCCAGGTTGCCGCGAACAATCGCGATCGATAGTTCCTTCAACAAACGGTGGGCGCTTTCGGTTCGCAGGCGAGTCGCGCCCGCCCCAACTGGATCCAGAACGATCGGAATGCCGCGCTCATTTGCACGTTGCCCGGCCAGCAGCATCGCCTCCACCTGCTCCGGCCATAACGTTCCCAAATTCAGCACCAGGGCGCCAGCAGCGCTGACCATTTCCTCCACTTCCTGTGGCGCGTGCGCCATTACGGGAAGAGCGCCCATGCACAACGTAATGTTCGCGGTCGAGTTCATGACCACAAAATTTGTGATGTGGTGTATCAACGGCCGCTGACTCCGCACCCGCGCAATCACCTCGCATGCCGCTTGTGTTGCGTCGTTCATATACGCCCTCCGTTTAACTGTATCAATGGGCAGATCGCCCTGTGCTTGTCCCAAAAGGCCGCGACACTTTCAAGCCCAAGCGAGTTACGTCAAACGGCTCCCTCGCGCTTCTTCGACCCGTGCGATCCATGCAGTGCACTGACGAAGGTGATGTGGCGCACATACAACCACCGATCGATTCCGAAATATTGATATCTCAAGACATATTGCGAAACCGCCTTTGCGATCGCGCGGAAGGAACCTGGTTGTATGAGCGTATTCAAGGATTCAGGACATCTTTTTCGATTGGCCGCGTTGTATGCAGTCGGCACATTGACGTTTCTAGGCATACGCGGCTACTTTGTGCCGAAAAGCTTCGGAGAATATGGACATTATCGCGGAAACGCGATCACGGAAATTGCCGCCCGTCCGATCCACTTCGCCGGGCACCAGGCATGTGAGACCTGCCACACTGACGTGCAACAGGTGAAGCAAAGCGGCATGCACGCGCGGGTAAATTGCGAAGCCTGTCATGGGCCGCTGGGCAAGCACGCCGACGATCCTTCTGTGCAACCTGCCAAATTGGACACCGCCGTCTTATGTGTGCGCTGCCACGCGGTGAGCGCCGCAAGACCAAAGGGTTTTCCGCAGGTCGCAGCCTTGGATCACTCCAATGGTCTTCCCTGTGAAACCTGCCACAAACCGCACAGCCCGGCCATCAGCTCAGGAGGTACAAAGTGAATATCAGCCGACGTCAAATGTTGATCCTGCTGCCTGCGGCTGCGGTCGCATGGGAATCTGTGCTGGCAGGTACCCCGGAATCCTCCCCCAACTATAAACTGACCGACCATTGGTGGGGCATGCTGATCGACATTTCCAAATGCATCGGCTGCGGCAACTGTGTCCGAGCCTGCCAAGCCGAAAATGACGTACCAGACGGCTTCTTCCGCACTTGGGTAGAACGCTACCATGTGACGGACTGGCACCTAGAGAACCCGGAGGTCATCTCCCCCGACGGCGGAAAGGAAGGATTTCCTTCTGTTGCTGAAGATGAACATGGAAAGTACTTTTTTGTCCCCAAGCTATGCAACCACTGTGCGGATTCGCCATGCACCCAGGTCTGTCCCGTAGGGGCAACCTTCATCAGTCCGGATGGGGTCGTGCTAGTGGATCCAAAATACTGCCTGGGGTGCGCCTACTGTGTGCAAGCCTGCCCCTATGGCTGCCGCTACATTCATCCCCAGAAAAAGGTTGCGGACAAGTGTACCCTTTGCTACCACCGAATCACGAAGGGACTCACTACCGCGTGCTGTGAAGCGTGTCCAACCGGGGCTCGGCAATTGGCTGACTTGAAAAATCCAAAGGATCCAATCCACGAATTTCTGAGAACCCACAATGTGCAGATATTGAAACCGCAGATGGCAACAGGCGCGAAGGTTTTCTACAACGATTTGGATGGTTCAGTACGATAAGCGCCTGTTGAACCCCGGGATGCATTGAAGGAGATTGATAAGTATGACGACTGGCGTGGAAGGCTACATGTATCCGAACGAAATCACGCTCTATTGGAGCGTGCTGATCGTTCTATACCCCTATATCACGGGCTTGGTGGCGGGCGCGTTCATCCTCGCCTCCCTAGAGCGGGTCTTCCGGGTAGACGCGGTGAGGCCCACCTACCGACTCGCATTGCTGACAGCGTTGGCCTTTCTGGTGGTCGCACCTCTGCCATTGCAGTTACACCTGGGGCACCCGGAACGCTCATACGAGATGTATTTCACTCCTCATCGCACGTCAGCCATGGCCATGTTTGGGTTCGTGTATCTGTGGTACCTGATGGCCGTCCTGACCGTCGAAATCTGGCTGGATTATCGGCGCGATATTGTCGTTATGGCTGAGTCCTCGACCGGCCCGAAACGCTGGCTCTACAAAGTGCTCACCCTGGGCTCCAACAATATCAGTGAGCGTGCGCTGGCGATCGATGAAAGGGTGGGTTGGCTGATCACGCTGGTCGGCATACCTTCCGCCTTCCTTCTACACGGATATGTCGGCTTCATCTTCGGCTCGATCAAGGCAAATCCATGGTGGTCGTCGCCATTGATGCCGGTAGTCTTTATTTTCTCCGCCATGGTTTCTGGGATCGCCGCCGTGATGCTGCTTTATATGTTGGTCATGCGTCTGCGCAAACAGAAGATCGACATGCTGTGCGTGGATACGATCGCGCGTTATCTGTTCTACATGTTCATCGTCGATTTCAGTCTGGAAATGCTTGACCTGATCCATCGCATCTACGAGGCGGATGAGTCGTTTCGCAGCCTGAACTTCATGGTCCACACCAAGCTCTATTTTTCTCAGATCGTTCTGCAGATTTTTGTGGGAACCCTGACTCCGATCCTGTTGCTGGCCTTGACTCAGTTACTGAAACTCTCTGTGATCGCGAGAAAGCGCATCTATACAGTCGCTGGATGCCTGACCCTGATTGGCATCTTTGCCATGCGCTGGAACGTAGTAATTGGAGGGCAGCTGTTTTCTAAAAGCTTCCTGGGTTACACAACCTACAAGATGGCGCTGGCCACGCGGGAAGGGCTTCTCATGTCCATCGCTTTGACCATTCTTCCGCTGTTCATCTTATGGGCATTGGTAAAGCTGCTTCCTCCATGGCCAAAAACAGGGAACGATAAAATTCCCGCAGAGACACCGCAGGGTAACGCAGCGCTGGTGTAACAACAGCGGTGGCAACAATGAACGAACCTCTTCCCGACGCTCTGGCTCGACTTAGCGCGACTGTGGAGAATCTGGAGCGCCGTGTGTCCGCTCTCGAACACCCGGTGTTAAACCAACCGCTGATCCCTGGAACGGCCGAAATTCCTGCGATTGTTGCTCCCATTGCTCAGCCACTTCCCTCCCAGCAAGCAGGCGGGGTCTTCTCCGTCGTCGGCAAAGCGATGCTGGGGATCGCGGGAGCTTATCTGCTGCGCGCGATGGCAGAATCCACTACCTTCCCACGCGCGGCGGTTGTCGTCATCGCCATTGCCTATGCCGCTATGTGGCTGGTGTCGGCGACGAGGGTAAAAGCTGAGGCGCGGTTTGCCAGCATCGCATACGCCGTCACATCGGTCCTGATTCTTATTCCCATGCTGTGGGAACTGACGCTGCGATTCAGCCTCTTTCGCGCCGCCATAGCAGCCGCGGTTCTCGCCGCCTTCGTTGTCGCATCCTTTGTCCTGGCGTGGAATCGTCATTTCTTTGCGGTGATCTGGGTGACGAGTGCGGTCGGCAGCACAACTGCCCTTGTTATGGCGGTTGCAACCCATGATCTGGCGCCGTTCATCATGGCCATCCTAGTCATGGTCATTGCCAGCGAGTATGCAGCGGTCCAGAATCGCAGCGCGGCCATCCGACTGTGGGTTGCCGCTTCTGCCGACGTTGCCGTATGCGCCCTGATTTACATCGCCTCTCGGCCCGCAGACTCTCGCCTCGATTACAAACAGGTCAGCGAGTGGTTGCTCCTCACGCTCGGCCCCTTTCTGTTGCTGCTGTACGGCGCAAGCGCGACGGCGCAAACAATACTGCGCAGTCGGAGAATTACTTTTTTCGAAGCCTCGCAAACACTCGTAGCCTTCTCGTTGGCCGCCTGGAGCACGCTTGCATTCCGGTCAGACTCTGGTGCGATCGCACTGGGATTGCTCTGCTTGGCGGCAACCGCCGTGGGCTATGCGCTTGTCTTTGTCCGCTTCGACGCAACCACGGAGCAGCGCAATTTTCACGTATACGCTACCGGTAGCGCCGCTCTTTTTCTACTGGGTGTCTACCTGTGCCTGCCGTCAATCTGGCTGGTTCTCGTCCTCGCCACGGCTGCAATTGCGGCAACCATTCTTGGGGTTCGAACCAAGCATCTCACCCTGGAGTTTCATGGGCTGGTATTCCTTTGGGCGGCCGCGTTTTCATCTGGCCTGCTGCTCTACATTACTCACGCCCTCGTTGGCACTGCGCCCGCTTCGCCCACAGGGTTGATCTTGATTGTTGCTGCGGCGGCCGCTGTCAGTTACGCCGTGGAACGTCGTTTCCAGGCCGATCAATGGCGCCATTATGTGTTAGACATCCTGTCAGGGATTTTGGCCGTCGGCGCCGCCGCGGCTCTCCTGGTGTATGCGCTGGTTCGCCTCACCCAGGTCGTCATCACTCCCGGAGCTTCCCACATAGCTGTCATCCGCACCCTGACCACATGTGCGCTCGCCCTTGTGTTGGCCTATTCCGGCTCCCGCTGGCAACGCAAGGAACTAGGTTGGCTGGCCTATGGCGCCTTGGTTTTTGTTGCGTCAAAACTGGTGTTTGAAGATATGCGCAACGGCCATCTCGGGTTTACGGCTGTGTCGATCTTTCTCTATGCCATTACCCTGCTGTCGGTTCCCCGGTTAATTCGAATTGGGCAGAAAAAAGGGTCGGACTGGAATAGAGGGATGTAAGCCCTCCTGAGCGGACCGGGCCGATGTTGCCTCCGCCAGGTGAAAGCCAAGGCTGCCTCTATTCGCTGACTACGCCGCTGTGATTCAATGAGTAAAGATGACGGAACGTTCCTCCACTTTGGCCCGACGGTCAGTTCGCCGCCGTATCAAGGCCGCGACCCGGCGAGTTCGCGAACTTGTCTCCATTGCACATGCGTTGGCTTCCACCAGCCATCCCTACATGGCGCACATCGTGCCCATGCGGCGCTGTAATCTTTCCTGTACCTATTGCAATGAGTTTGACGATGTCTCCGAACCCGTTTCCTTGCCGGAAATGCTCCGTCGGATTGACGATCTTGCCCGCCTCGGAACCAGTGTCATCACCATCTCCGGTGGCGAGCCGCTGCTGCATCTGGAACTGGAGCATATCATCGCTCGCATCCGACATCATGGCCGCATCGCCGGCATGATCACCAATGGCTATCTGCTGATGCCCGATCGCATCCAGCGCCTCAATCGCGCCGGCCTCGACCATATGCAGATCTCCATCGACAATGTGCAGCCGGATGAAGTCTCGAAAAAGAGCCTGAAAGTACTCGATAAGAAATTGCAGATGCTGGCGCAATATGCCGATTTTCACGTGAACATCAACTCTGTCGTCGGTGGCGGCATCAAGTTCCCCCAGGACGCCTTGACGATCGCACGTCGTGCGTTGGAGCTTGGATTTACCTCCACCATCGGCATCATTCACGACGGCGATGGTCAGCTAAAACCGCTGGGGGGTGAAGAGCGCCGCATTTATTACGAGGTCAAGAATCTCGGCAAAAAGCATTATTCGCGCTTCAATCACTTTCAGGAAGCCATCGTCAAAGGCGAGCCCAACGATTGGCGCTGCCGTGCCGGTGCACGGTATATCTACATCTGCGAAAACGGCCTGGTGCATTACTGTTCGCAACAGCGCGGCTGGCCGGGGACGCCGCTGTCAGAGTATCGCCGTCAGGACGTGCAGCGTGAATTCTTGACAGAGAAAACCTGCGCCCCCAACTGCACCATCTCCTGCGTTCACCAGGTTTCATACATCGACCACTGGCGCGCGCCGCAGACTTCAAAGATTTCCCCCGGCCTACCGCCAACCGGGTCCGTGCAGGATCAGGAACTGGTGCACATTCAGCTCTCGTAACGCATTGCCCTTCAGTACACTCCCAACAAGGGCAATGCGCTTCGATGAATCCACCTGAAAATAAGACGCCACCCGCCGTCGAGCGTGGCAACCGTCCCGACCCTTGGCTGGATTGGCTGTTAACGCTTCCGGCTCTGTGGATGGGGACACTTCTCGCGATCTTCTCGGTTGCGGACGGGATACGCAACAGCATCCTGCATTCGCTGGATTTTCAATGGAGCCCGGCGCGTCTGCTCGCGCACCACGTCGATCCCTGGGCCACATATCTCGCTGGCGATCCCGGCCACAGCATCCTGCTGAATCAAGTCCCGAACGACCTGCATGAGCTGTATATTGCCATGCTGCCCTTTGGCTATCTGCCACTCATGCCGGCCAAAATCATCTGGGCGAGCATCAATGTGGCGTTGGTGTTGTTGAGTTGTCGGCTCGTCGCGCGAATGTACGAACTATGCGGTCGCAAAGCATGGTTGTTTACGCTCCTGGTGCTGACCAGCACATCCGCACGAGTCACCATCGGAAATGGTCAGGTGACAGCGCTGGTGCTTGCGGCGCTGGCCCTCTGGACCTTTGCGCTGACTGCCCGGCAACGCGGAATTCTACTCGGAATTGCGTGGGCCAAGTACAGTGTGCCGCCCGTGTTGGTCGCGTTTCTATTACTGCGGCGTCGTTGGCGCTTGCTGTTCTATTCACTGCTGCCGCCCGCAGCAGGATTTTTGTTCTTTTACGGATGGCTGCGCAGGCCCTTCTGGACCCTTTTGTTTGAGCCTTTTCGCACCGCTACGAATAACGTTTCTCCCGGTTTGGCCAACATCATGGCCGTCAGCGAAATCGCCCTGCGGCATCCGCCGCTGTTTCGCCCGGTGCCCGATGCTTTCTACCTTTCGCCAACAGCCGGATGGACGGTTGCGATCCCCTACCTTTGCGGAATCGCCCTAGCCATCGGCATCGCAACGTACTTCTTCTTGCGCGGCCAAGACGTCGGCGGTCGCATCCTCATGGCGTGCCTCACTACCGCCTGCCTGCTCTGCTTCAAACATCAGATCTACGACTTTCTTTTCCTGATGTTTCCGCTCGCCGTCGCGCTACAGGCGGAGAGCAACTCCGCGCGCAACTGGCTGCTCGGGTTGATTGCTTATTTCTGGTACGGCGAGCGACTGCTACACATTCGGCGCTGGGAATTCTGGCCGGCTGTCGTCCTCGTCAGCTTCTTATTATTGCTGGCACTCATCGCCGCAACATGGAAACTGCGCGACCGCGCAAGCTGGAAGACCGATTGGCAACTATGAGGGTGCCCGACTCCCGAAGCATAAGCGGGTAGGACACCCGCTTTTCAATACTTCGGCACTTTCGGGTCCACTTTTACAGACCATGCCAGAATGCCCCCGACAAGATTATGGATATTTTGGAATCCGTTCTGCGCCAGAAACTCCGCTGCCATCTGGCTGCGGCCTCCCGATTTGCAGTGCACAACAATTTCTTGCTTCGGATTTAGTTCTTGCACTCGCTTCGGCAGGTCATTCAATGGAATCAAGTGCCCTCCCATTTGCGCAATAGCAAATTCATACGGTTCGCGCACGTCCAGCAAGAACGGACCTTCCCCCACATCCCGGCGCCGTTTCAATTCCTCCGGCTGCATCTGTGGAATGCCGTTCACCAGCGCAACGGGCGTCGCGGACTTTTGCGGCAGTCCACAGAATTGCTCGTAATCGATGAGTCTGGCAAGCGTCGGATGCATCCCGCATATCGGGCATTCAGGATTTTTATGCAGTTTCAGTTCGCGAAAACGCATGGCCAGCGCATCGACCAGCAACAACCGACCAACCAGCGACTCTCCCGCTCCCAGGATCAGCTTGATGACCTCCGTCGCCTGAATGATTCCCAGCAGGCCCGGCAGAATGCCCAACACCCCGCCTTCCGCGCATGAAGGAACAACCCCCGGCGGAGGCGGTTCAGGATACAGGCAGCGATAGCAGGGGCCTTCTTTCGTACCGAACACACTGGCCTGACCCTCAAAACGAAAGATGGACGCATAGACGTTTGGCTTGCCCGTCAGCACGCACGCATCGTTCACTAGGTAGCGCGTTGGAAAATTGTCGGTACCGTCAGCAATGATGTCGAAATCCTCGAAAATCTCCAGCGCATTCTCGCTGCTGAGGCGCGCAGGAAACTTCACAATATTCACGTTGGGATTGATGGCCTTCAGCGAGTCCTCCGCGGAGTCGAGCTTGTGACGGCCAATATCGCTGGTCCCGTGAATCACCTGGCGCTGCAGATTGCTGGCCTCGACGACGTCAAAGTCGACGATGCCCAGCGTACCCACGCCTGCCGCCGCAAGATACATCGTCAAGGGCGCGCCCAATCCACCAGCACCGATACACAATACACGTGCGGCCTTCAATTTCAGCTGCCCTTGTTCGCCCACCTCAGGCAAAATCAGGTGTCGCGAATACCGCGCCATCTCTTCCGGAGTCAACCCCCCCGCCGAAGCTGAGTTCGTCGCAATGGGAGCCCCTCCTGATCCCAACGGAGTGGGAATATGAATCTGCATGATGCAATCCTCGCATGTTTATTTTTTGATTGGGCAGATAACACTGGGCAGCCAATTATGTGGCGCCAACTGCAGTCACAATCTGAATTGGCTGGGGTTCGAGGCGTTTATCTTCCTCACACGTTCCGTCCAACAAAAAGGAATTTGTCTCCCTAGCTCGACATCGCACTGCATCTGCAGCGCCGCCTGTGATACCTCCAGCCACCCTGGTAATGACATAGGAACACCCGATCCAATGGGCTTCTTCGAGGTCCGTCTTCGACCACTCCGCGGGATGATCGGGATGCGAATGATAAAAGCCGACGATGTCTAACCCACGATGCCGTGCCTGTTGCTGGATGCGGATCAGTTCCTGCGGCGCAATTTGATAGCGATTGTGTGCAGAGTCCGACCGCGTATTTTCAGCCGATACCGCGTCAATCACCATCGTGCCGTCGCCTTCCGCATGACCCAGCAATACCCCACAGCATTCGTTTGGATAGGTCTCTTCCCCGTGCCGGCGAATCGCGTCAAATTGTGCCCGTCCCATGCGCAGCATTCCGAATCCCATTCCTGCCAAAGCCGTTCGCGCTCGATTCAGCCCAGAACAGTGGCTTTCGCCGCCCGACCGGTCGGTTCCGTCACGATATACTAAATTATCGAGTTAGCGAAGGTACGTCGCAACCGCGACTTCATGCTGCATAACCCTACACGTTCGAAAACGAACATTCGGTTGATATTCCTATGAGCAAGAAAACAAGCTCCCCAGTCAAGACGTTCGAGAGTGTACTTACGTACTTTCGCTCACATCAGTTTGATGTCACAGACATGCCTGGTGTCGCAAATCAGGTGCAAGTCCGCAAATATGGCTGTGGCGCTGTGCTGGCCAAAACGCCAAATGGCGGCGCTGCCTACGTGGTCCGGCCCGGCTGCCTGATTGGCGGCGAAATCTCCACTCTGGTGGATCGTGGCTATCAGAAATTCCTGCGCACCAGCAAGATTGAAGTCGCCGCCACGGCTGCCCGTCTGCACGCCCTGCACTCATTCGATGAAGAACTGTGCGAAGCGATCGGAACTCCCGACTACTACAATCTGGCTTTAGGTACAGTCAGTGATTTGTACCTCTATGACCGGCTCAAAGGTCGCGAGGCGGCTCCGAAACCTGCTGCGGACACTCACTAACCCGCTCGTCCCTGGGTTCGCGAAGGATTTTTATTTGCGACGAGCGGGTTCGCGCTGCCATTCTCGATAAACTGCGCTTTTTGACACTCCGCGGTCGCGGGCGACACGTTTCAATGCCGCTTGCTCATCCAATCCCTGCCCAAGATACACGGCCATCGCGCCGCGAAGATCGCTCTCGGGGGCCGCTTCGGCGGCGGCCAGCTCAGCCTGATTGGCTCCGGCCACAAGCAACGTCATCTCGCCCCGCAATACTTCTCGGCCCCCGCAACTGGCTTCCAGTTCCTGCAATGTCCCACGCAAAAACTCTTCATGGATCTTGGTGATCTCGCGTGCCAAAACGGCTCGCCGCTCTGCGCCAAAAATCTGCATCGCATCCCGCAGCGATTCCACCACTCGGTGCGGCGCTTCGTAGAAAATCATCGTTGCGCGTTCTTTCCGCAGCGTTTCAAAGAAGCTGCGCCGCTCTCCGGTACGTGGCGGAGGAAAGCCCACAAACACGAACGATGTTGTATCGAGACCCGATGCAGCCAGAGCGGATACCATGGCCGACGCGCCCGGAATCGGAATTACCGGAATTCCAGCGGCTACTGTGGCTGCCACCAGATATTCTCCCGGATCGGAGATTCCTGGCATGCCGGCATCGGAAACCAAAGCGATGCGCGCACCCAATTTCAATTCCGCAATGATCTCTTCCGCGCGCTGGCGTTCATTATGCGCATGGCAACTGACCGTCGGCACGGCAATGCCAAAATGCGAAAGCAGCTTCTGTGTCTGGCGTGTGTCTTCGCAGGCGACTTGATCGACACTGCGCAATACTCGCAGCGCCCGCAGGGTGATGTCTTCCAGGTTCCCAATCGGAGTTGCGACGATGTACAGTCCCGGCGCAAGCGCCTTTGCCGCGCCACTGTCCGCTGTCGAAGATGGAGCCTTCGAATCGTGGGCGTCTTTGGCCATTAGAGTTTCAACTGGACTGCTGTTGCAGTCGTCGGCTTTCCGCCAGCAACCCCATGCTGTGCATCAGATTTTGCAGCGTCACAATGCCAACAATCTGTTCGCCTTCCAACACCGGAACCAGCGAAAGGCCGCGTCCCGCATTAATGCGGCGAAAGGTGACGCCCAGGGAATCATCCGGCTGCGCCACCTGGAACCCGCGCGACATAATCGACTGCACGTAGCCATTGCCGTCCATCTGCAGCGTCTCCACAATCCTTTGCCGCGAAACCACACCCACCAGCAACCCGCCGCGTACCACGGGAAAATCATCCTGCAGGTTATGGATGGATTTGTAGACCGCATCCTCCAACGTGTCGGATGCCGAGAGACAGGCAAAATCCGTTAGCATAATGTCGCGCATCCGCACCGTATCCACAACGGATTGAAAGACCAGCCCCTGGTCCTCCAACTGCGCACCCACAAAAATGAAAAAGCCCGCCAGCAGTAACCATGGACTTTGCAGAACCACGCCAGCCACGAATAACGCCAGGGCAATCACCTGGCCGACACCCGACGCCGCGCGGGTGCCCTTCAATGGTCCCTGAGCCCGCGAGAAATTGCCGCGCATCAACCTTCCGGCATCCAGCGGGTAGGCCGGAAGCAGGTTCACGACCGCCAGGAAAATATTCAGCCAGAAGGCGCTACGAAGCAAGTGCTGGGCACTAACCCAGGGTTTCGCCATCATCGAGACGCTCGGCGAAACTCCGACAATAAAACCCAGTAAGACAAAAGCCACCAAGAAATTTGTAATCGGTCCGGCCATGGCGAGGGCGAGTTGTGAGCTTCCTTCCGATGCGTGCTCCGCCGACTCCGGCGTCGCATAGGAGGGCAACCCTCCAATCGGCAGCAGCAGCAGACTGCGCATTTCCAGCCCGTGATAAGCGCAAACGATGGCCCGGGCAACTTCGCGCAGTCCGACGATGCCCAACAGCAGCAGCCACAAGGAGACGCCCCGAATCGCCGCCATACCGCTCATCCCCGTATACAACAGGGAGAGACCCAGCAACAGCGCGAAGAAAAAATGCAGGCGAACTTCCACGCCCAGCAAACGCCCCATCGGGATGGACCAACCGCGCATGTCGAAGCCTCTCCAGTATTGTAGATGGAGTTGGCTGCACCTTCCCCGGCAAGAACCGGCCGAGGGTCACGAAAAGTACCGGCCACTCGGATGATTTTGTGTCGAGACGGACAAATGCAGCCCTGATACTGAATCCATGCGCGTGATCGCAGGCAAATACCGCTCGCAGCCGCTTGCCTCTCCCAAAGGCAGGGACACTCGTCCCACCAGCGATCGACTGCGCGAAACCCTGTTCAACATCCTCGCTCCCCAGATTCAGGATGCCGTCTTTGCGGACTTATTTGCCGGCACCGGTGCGGTCGGAATTGAGGCGATCAGCCGCGGGGCTCGCCAAGTGTACTTTGCAGAGAACGCCAAAATCTCTCTGCAGACTTTGCGCCATAACCTCGACCGTCTCCAAATTCGCGATCAGGCCATTGTGGAGCCCGCAGGCGCCATGCCCCTGCTGCGGCGACTGGTGAAAGAAGAAATTAAATTGGATCTGATATTTCTTGACCCACCTTATAAAGACCAGCTAGCGTATGAGACAGTCCTCAGGTTTCTGGCAGAGCAGCCAATTCTTCACGTGAATGCCATTGTGGTGGTGGAGCATTCTCGGCGCTTCTCCCTGCCAAACCTGAACACTCAGATGCAGGCTTATCGCCGAATCGAACAAGGCGAAGCAGCTCTAACCTTCTTTCGTTGCAACACAAATACGCCATTGCGGCCCCCTGCTGATGGCGATTAAGCAGCTTTCGTACGAGTCTTGTGTTCTCATTTTGGAACCCTGTCAGTTACCCGGGTTACCTGGACATAACTAAAGTGTTGTAACCGTATTCCTTGTTATGGTGTAGATAGCCCGCTACCTTAGGTTCACTCCAACGAAAAGTTGGTCGAGGTCAGTAGACGAGGATTGATGAAATGAAAATTAACTCTTTGCGCGGTATGATTTTTTCTGCGGTTTCGATTGTTTGTGCTGTTTCCATGGCTGCTAGCCAGGCGTCGGCCCAACAGTCTCGCGGCTGGACCACGGGACACGTCGAGAATGTTGTCTTCGGCGGCTCCAGGCAGGCCGGATGGTATTCGTTCCCCGGGCAGAGCCCCAAGCTCCATTTCAAGGGCGATCAGGTTCGGATCACGTCACGCCAGCATAGCACTGTGGTCCTGAGTCGCGATGCCGATGCTTCCGGTACAGCCGCCGAGGTTGATCTGACTCGCGCACCTAAAAGTACATCTTCGATCTCTGGTCTGGGCTTGGTCGGCGATGCGAACCACGCAGTGGTGATTGGCCTGGGAGATGGCAGTATTGTCCTTTGGCAGCTTGGGCCCAATTCCGCCAGAGTATTAGCTCGACAGCCCGTCAATACTAACTCGCAATTCGAATTTCGCGTCTCGGGCGGCGGCGCAGAGGATGTGCATTTCTTCTGGCGTCACCGGGGCGATGGTGCCTGGCACTCTCTGGGGAACGCTGCCGTCAGTCGAGTTCTAACCGCCTGGCAGGAGCCGCTTCGCTTCGGACTGCTTCTGGATGGTCCACAAGGCAGCGAGGTAATCTTCAGCAACTATCGCGCCTCGCTCGCCAACCAGGCTCGTGCTTCGCTCCAGCCGCTGGTTGTCGCGGGCCAGTAGTCTTCAGTCTTCGTTCTTTTGAAATGGCCCGAGCGATTTGCTGCTTGGGCCGTTTTTTTTAACTTGTTTCACTCGCAGCACCGGCACCGCCCATGTGGGCGCCAGTTGTCAAATCCACCGTAAATGGGACCTCCGCGTCGGTTTCCGGATCCCACCCGAACCCCTGCAATTGCTGGCCATCGATTCCTGTCACACGCACTCCTTCCCACGATAAACGGTTTGTTTCCCAGGCTTTTCCCTCCACGCCCAATGCCCACAACCGGTGAAAGCTGGCAAATAGCAGCAGCTTCCGTTGTGGCGCTGCATCGACCCAGGTGACCGGGCGGTACGGGATCTGCATCCACTTGTCTGGGCGATTAACGTCGACCACGTAGGCGTATCCGCCGGCAAGGGCGCACATCTGCTGCGGATTCGGACAACTCCAGATTCCGTGCGGCAGCGATGGGTCGGCAAATCCCAGGGCAAACGTCGCCATCGCCATCTCCGCCTCTGGCCGCGACCGAAAATAGATCTGCAGTGCTCCGCGCTCCACTTCCTCCACCGCTTGCGGGTAAATGAAGTGCCGCGTCAGCGTAATCAGGGGCGGCGACTGCAGGATTTCAACCTGCCAATCATGAGGAAATGTTGTATCGGGTTGGTGGAGTTTTCCAGATGTCATCGAAAATCCATCGTCAGTATGAATCGAATGCAGCACTATGCCGAATTTCTCGATCAGACCGTGGCACAGGCGGTCAAGGCCTGATCCATGTCGGCGAGCAGGTCTTCAAGGTCCTCGCAGCCCGCACTCAGGCGGATAAATCCTTCAGAAACGGCATCGTGCCCCCACCGCGCCCGCCGCTCTGCCGAGGAAACAATTCCCCCAAAGCTGGTGGCTTCCACCAGTAAATTCGACGCTTTCAGAAACCGTTCTGCGGATGACCGATAGACCAGATCGAAGCTGACCACGGGCCCGAAATAGCGCATTTGCGCGCGTGCCAAGGCGTGCGCGGGATGCGAATTCAGCCCGGGATAGTTCACTGACCTGGCGACCTTGTGGCTCTTCAGAAACTCGGCGATCCCTTGGGCATTCTGCGATTGTTTCTCCAGCCGCAGCGGCAGGGTTGCGAGAGACCGCATCGCCAGCCATGCCTCCATCGGTCCCACCACGGATCCAGAAAGAGTTCGCCAGCGATCAATTTTGGCATTCAGCTCTGGATCGCTCACGGCTACATGACCAAGTAAAAGATCACTGTGGCCGGTCAAAGACTTAGTGTCGGACGCGACGGAAATATCGGCGCCCAGCGCCAAAGGCTTTTGGCCGAGCGCGGTCGGCGTGGTGTTGTCCACGGCCACCAGGGCACCGGCTCTGTGCGCCGCGCCTGCCAGCATGCGAATGTCGCAGATATCCATGGTGGGATTGGAGGGCGTCTCCAGCCAGAGCAGTTTCGCTCCCTCCAGCAATTTTCCCTGGGCATTGCCGGCGGTCGGAGCCAGTCGTGCAGTGATGCCGAACGAAGCCAGAAATTCTCGCGTCAAAATGCGCGTGGTGTAGTAGCAATCGGACGGCAGCACAATCGTGTCCCCCGGACGAAGCAGAGCCGCAAACACGGCCATTACCGCGGCCATTCCAGACGGAAAGATACGGGCGGTACCGCCTTCCAGAGCTCCCAGCGCATGTTCCAACTCGTCCCATGTTGGGTTGTGGAATCGTGCATAGGTATACGCGGACTCCGCCGGATCGCCGGGTGTGGCATACGCCGAGGCAAAGACCGGACCAGGGTGAATCGGATCTCCAGCCGCTACTTTTTCCGGTGGTTCAGGCAGTCCAACGCGAACCAGTCGAGTGGTCTCTTTCATCGTCCCTCCCTCGAGGGGTATTGATCCGAGCACGAATTTTATTGAGCAGGCACGGAACCAGTCAGCACCAGATCTCCATACACAAAACCTTCTCGTTCGACATTGTGGGTATGCTCGACCGAAATCGCTTGCGTGAACATCGGTCCCGCATAGGCGAAGCTATGAAACTCGCCGCGCTCCCCGCATGGATCGACCGAGCCAGGCAACTCCGTCAGAAAGCCGGCATCGAAATCTCGTCCGCAAAATGAGGAGGGCAGTTGACGCGGATCGAGGCAAGCGATGCGAGCCCGCAGTCCCGCAGCGACCATAGTTTGCGCCAGTTGGTCCGTAGGAATTCCCCAGATAGGAAATACAGCTTCCAACCCGGTACCGGCGAGATGTTTGATGCGATAGGCGCGAATGTCTTCCAGAAATAAATCGCCGAATGCGACCGCTTCAAATCCCTCCTGCACCGCGCGCGCACATACAGCCTCCATGCGCGATTCATAGGCTTCGTTGGAACATGGATAGGGCAACGGAATTTTCCAGATCGGCAATCCGAGGGATGCGGACTGCATATCCAGTAGCTCCTCACGAAAGCCGTGAATCGCGACTCGGCCAAATTGCTCGTTGACAGTCGTTAGCAACGCAGTCACCTGGTATGCGGGATCCTGGCGAAGTGTGTGGAGAGCCCACGCGCTATCCTTGCCGCCGCTCCAGCTCAACAGCGTCTTCTTGGGTTGCACTCGCGGACCTCCTTCGTACAACAGAAATCATGCAAACTTCAGGCGGCTGGAAGCACCGCGAGAAAACTTTCGACACGCTGCCGCACGCCCCGGATCGGACTCGGCAACGCCAGCGCGTGTCCGGATTCGATCAGCGGCACCAGCTTGTCGAACTCGGGACCCGAGTGAGCGCCGGTGATCGCGATCCGTACCGGATGGAAAAGATCCTTCCCTTTTGTTCCCGTCGCAGTCTTCACTTCATTCATAGCGGCTTTGAACGCCTCTGCTGTAATCGGCGCCGGAACCGTGGCGATTCGCGCGGCAAATGCTTCGAGGACCGCGCGTGCCGATGGGCTCGCAAAAACCGCTGCATTTTCTTCATTGTCCAGCGCTGCCGCGGGATCCACGAAAAAAATAAAGCGCGCCTTCTCCGGCAGTTGATCCAGTTGATCGACGGCGGGTACAAACAGCGCCAGCAGTTGCAGCAACCATCCGTCGATTTCAGGTGTGCTTGCGTCAGGCAGACAATGTTGCGCGACAAAGTACGGTCGCGAAAGCTGCAACACGCGGGCCGGTTCCGCCAGCTTCAGGTAATGCCGGTTCAACCAATGCAATTTGTTGAAGTCGAAAATCGCAGGCGACGGCGTGACCCGCTCCAGCGTAAATTCGGCAGCCAGTTCGGACATCGTGAAGGTTTCGCGGGTTCCTCCCTCCGCACCCCAGCCGAGCAGCGCAAGATAATTTGTCAGCGCTTCTGGCAGCACACCCATCTCTCGAAAGGTGGCGATGGAAGTGGCGCCATGACGCTTCGAAAGCCGAGTTTTATCAGGCCCAAGAATTGTGGAAAGATGCGCGAATTCCGGCACGGGCCAGCTGAATGCCTGATAGATTGCCACCTGTTTCGGAGTGTTGGAAAGATGATCGTCGCCGCGAATCACGTGCGTGATCTTCATCAGCGCATCGTCGATGGTGACGACATAGTTGTACACTGGCATGCCCGACGATCGAACCAGGATTGGATCGGAAACGGCGTCGGCGGCAAATTCCACCGCACCACGAACAATGTCATGAAACGCAATCGGCTCCGGCCCGATTTTCAGGCGCACCGCAAAGGGCTCGCCCGCGGCAGCACGGGAGGCACTGTCAACCGGGGAGATATTTCGGCAACGTCCGGAATACACCTGGGGCAGATGCGCGGCGACGGCCTGTTCACGCTCACGATCCAGTTGCTCGGCGGAACAGAAACACCGGTAGGCGCGACCCTCGGCCAGCAGGCGATCCGTGTGTTCGCGATAAATATCAAGCCGCTCGGACTGCCGATAGGGCCCATGCGACCCCTCGCCATTACGGGCCTCGGGCCCTTCATCCCAATCCAAGCCCAGCCAACGCAGATCGTCCAGGAGCTGCGCTTCATACCGCGCCTCACTGCGCTCGATGTCGGTGTCTTCAATCCGCAGCAGAAAATCTCCGCCGAAGCGTCGGGCAAACAGCCAGTTGTAGAGCGCGGTGCGGGCATTGCCGACGTGGAGCTGGCCAGTCGGTGAAGGAGCAAAGCGGACGCGGGGTTTCTGCAAACTCATGAATCCTGATGGTAACAAAGGAATGGGTAGGGCCTGTACGAACTACGCTGGGACAGGCAGGTCTGCGCCGCAATCCGGCTAAGATTGCGTGCAGGCGACGCTAGGTGAAGTGCTCCCACCCGCCCGGTGGCAGCGGCCGCGTATGCTCTCGACCGTTGACTACTTCTATCAGCTGGACGCGCGGAGGGCGGGATTTGTCTGCCCGCATTTCTCCGATGCAGGTGATCGGAACCCCCGCAATCCTGCGCGGAACATGCATCTTCGGTGAGGCCGTAAACAATAACTCATAGTCCTCGCCGCCATGCAACGCAAACTGCATTGCTTTTTCCGTATCCGAACCAGACGCGCGCTGGGCAATCGGATGAATGGGAATCGCTGACGCATCTATCGTTGCGGCCAAACTGGATTCTTCACAAATGTGATCGAGATCCGTCGACAAACCATCGCTGATGTCGATTGCGGAACTGGCGCGACGGTTCTTCAGCAACCATGCACCGATGGCCAAACGCGGTACTGGAAACAAATGCGGATGGGGATTCTGCGTGCCGACTTCTTCAATGGCAGTGGTCGCGTTCCGAAACCGCCGAGAATTTGCCGAGAGTTCCGCCAATTCAGCAGCGGCACCGCCGAGGCAGCCGGTGACGTAAATGCGATCACCGACTTTCGCCGTAGAGCGTCGAAGCGACCGACCGCGCGGCGCAGTACCGACCAGAACAATATCCATCAGCGCCAGACCTGTGGTCGATGATCGTGGAGTCTGTCGATTCCGCCGCGATGATGCTGCAGGGATCAAAGGCGACTGCGCCGTATCCCCACCGGCGAGAGAAACTTTGTACTTGTCCGCGAGAGAGAGGAACCCGTCAAAGAAACGTTCCCGCCACGAGGGACGTCCGGCGCTACTTCGCACCAGTTCTACCGGCAGCGCTAGCGACAAAAACGCAGCCAGAGGCTTAGCGCCCATTGCAGCGAGATCGCTCAATCCGCGCGCCAGGCACCGATGTCCGACAGATTCCGGGGTGTGCCATTCGCGGCGAAAATGCACCGTTTCCAAGGTAAAGTCCGTTGTGACAAGAACTTCATTCCCGGAAGCCGGACGAAGAATCGCGCAATCGTCGCCAATGCCCACGGTTACCGATGAAGACGAGCCTGCTGGTAGCGAACGCCGACGCCCAGAATGCCTGCGATTCTCGCCACGCAAAGCTAACCGTTCGCGTAATGACTCGATAAAAGCGCGCTCGCCGCTGTTGGATACTTGCCGCATCAAATGCCAGAATACCGCTTCCAGCCCTAACTTATTGCAAAATTGGGACGATGGATCTGCTGATGCGTCCTTTGATTCCGGGTTCGAACGCCACTTTTCCTCATTGACGCCCCAACCCGGCTTTGCTAGGCTGGTCCCTCAGCATATACACTGGCATAGTGCGCATCCCCCGATCCGCATGAGTAGCTCCCCTTGTCCAACCGGATCGTCCGGGGGTTGTGTCCCGTCCAGAATTGGACTCGCTGAAAGGAAACGAGTTTCACACGTGCGTAAGCGTCAGTACATCGTATATGTAACCCGAGATGATCAGGGCCAGTTGCACAAGGTCCCAATTCCGATGCGCTATGCGTACGCGTTCGTGACGGCGGCGGTTGTTGGCCTGTTTACGATTACTGGGCTCGCAGGATCCTACGGCAGAATGCTGCTGAAGACCGAACAATTCAATCGTGTCCGCAGCCAACAGCAAACACTTCGCAAGCAATATCAATTGCTGCAGAAGGATGCAAAGCAGAAAGATATTCAGGTCGCTTCTCTTGGTTCGCTGGCCAGCGAAGTATCCATGCTGTATGGTCTGCGGCAGAGCAAGCTCGGGGTTGTAAAGGCTCCACGCACCACTGGCGCGACAAATAGTGCTTTGGCAGACAACGATACCTACAAAAACTCTCTCGACCGGTTATACGCATTGCGCGATACTGCGCTTTCCGGTGTAGCCACCCGAGCCCTCACTTCTGGACTGGGACCAACTTCTACGCTCACCGATTGGGTAAATCTAGCCGATGCGCCGACACTTTGGCCGGTCATGGGACGCATCACCAGTTCCTTTGGCGAGCGGAACGATCCGTTTGCCGGTGACGAGGGTGAGTTCCATCGCGGTATTGACATTGCTGCTCCCACAGGAACGGCCATTCACGCAACCGGCGATGCTGTAGTGGCAAGCGCAGGTTGGGGTTCAGGATATGGCCGAGAAGTAGTTTTGAACCACGGCCATGGAATCACCACTCTGTATGCTCACATGGCTTCCATCACAGTGGTTCCGGGCGAGAACATCACTCGCGGCCAGGTGATCGGATATGTGGGAGTCAGCGGACGCAGCACCGGCGCCCATCTGCATTACGAAGTTCGGATCAACGACACCGCCGTCAATCCTCACCGATACATGCGCATGACGATGGCCCAGATGGCCGAAACCACCGTGATGCCGCAACAATCCGGTCAGTAATTCTCACTCGCTGAAAGAAAATCTCCGGGCCGAAGGCCGAGCCGCCGCGGCATTTTTAGCGATTATAGAATCCAGCCGCCGCCCACAACTTCGTCGCCATCATAGAACACCGCAGCCTGACCAGGAGTCACCGCGCGTTGCGGCTGATCGAACGTCGCTGTAACGACGTTATCGCCTGACATTTCGAGTGAAGCCCACGCAGCCTCATGACGATGACGGATCTTTACCTGCAACCGCATCGTGCCTTCCAGTCGCGGAATTGAAATCCAATTGAGACGGTTCGCGCGCAGCGTTTTCGATGTCAGTTCCTGGTTGTCGCCCACCACTACTTTCCTGTCCGCGCCGTTGATGCTGATCACGTAGAGAGGCGAGCCGGTCGCGACTCCCAGGCCCTTACGCTGACCCACCGTGAAATTGTGGATACCGTCGTGATGTCCAACCACTTCGCCCGTGGTCGTGACAAGATCGCCGCTGGTGTCCGGCACTGCCTCACCGCGATCGGCCAGGTATGCGTCGAGGAACTGCTTGTAGTCGCCGCCGGGGATGAAGCAAATCTCCTGCGAGTCCGGCTTGTTAGCGAGCGCCAGTCCCTGCTGCTCTGCTATGTTTCGGACGTCCGGCTTGCGATACCCGCCGAGCGGAAACAGGCTGCGGCTCAACTGCGGCTGCGTCAATCCAAAAAGAAAATAGGTCTGGTCCTTTCTGGAATCCGCGGGCCGCTTCAATATCCAGCGGTCACGCACAGGATCATACTCATTGCGCGCGTAGTGCCCGGTGGCGATGCGCTCGGCCCCAATCTGACGCGCCGTATCCAGCAACTGGGCGAACTTCAGATGGTTATTGCAGAGCGTGCACGGCACGGGAGTACGACCGCTCAGATACTCCTGAACAAACGGCTGCACCACATCGTGCTCAAACCGGTCCTGCTGATTCACCACGTAATAAGGGATGCCAAGATGCTCGGCAACACGGCGCGCGTCATAGACGTCGTCGAGCGAGCAGCAGCGACCTTCGCTGGTCTCGGGCATTCCAGGCCGACCTGCGAGGCGACGCTGGTTCCATAGCTGCAGCGTCAGGCCGACCAGGCTATAGCCTTCCGACTTCAGCATGGCAGCCACAGTCGAGGAGTCAACTCCCCCAGACATGGCAACGGCGATGGTTTCTGGTTTGGGCATGGTTCTGAGAAACGTAATCTTTCTTCGACTAGATTTGCGCCGTCACAACCCCGGTTGCATTCGCCGGGACTGTATCGTCTTTCTGGTAGAAAGGCGACAGTTCCCGCAGCTTGGCGACCGCCTGCGGCACAATTTCAATCGCGTACTCCACGTCTTCCGCCGTAGTCAGCTTTGAAAGGCTGAAGCGAAGACTGGCACGGGCGCGATCAGCAGCCACACGCATCGCCGTCAGCACATGGGAAGGTTCACTTGCCCCTGAAGCGCATGCGGAGCCGCCAGAAACCGCCAGACCTTTCAGGTCGAGCGAGATGACCAGCGCCTCCCCTTCCAGGTGATCGAACCACAGGTTGGTAGTATTGGGAACGCGCGGCACTTGGCCAGAATGCACGCCGGCATCGGCAACGCGAGCTAGAATTTCATTCTGCAGCCGATCGCGCAGTGACGCAATTTGCTGTATGGATCCATCTTCCAGGGATTGGGCCGCGATTTCCGCCGCTTTGCCCAGCCCGACAATCCCGGCCAGATTCTCTGTTCCCGCGCGGCGCTGACGCTCATGCGTGCCACCGTACATCAACGGTTCAATCTTCGTGTCTTTGCGGACGAACAAAACTCCGGTGCCCTGCGGTGCGTGAATTTTATGTCCAGAAATCGAGAGCAGATTACAGCCAATTTTCTCGACATGCATCGGCAGTTTGCCGGCAGCTTGCACGGCGTCGGTGTGAAACTGCACTCCCGCTTCTGCCGCGATGGCGCCGATCGCTTCGACGGGCTGGATAGCCCCGGTTTCATTATTCGCCATCATCACGCTGATCAAACGAGTGTGCGGGCGCAGCGCGCGGCGTACATCTTCCGGATCGACCACTCCGTTGTCATCGACAGGAACAAAGGTCACTTCGCGACCCGACTTCGCCAGTTGCTCGGCGGCATGCAGCACGGCGTGATGTTCGATGGTCGTCGTAATAACGTGATTGCCGGGCCGCGTGGCGCCGAACAGCGCCAGATTGTCGCTCTCGGTGCCACCACTGGTAAAGACAATTTCCGCAGGGCGGCAGTGCAACAATGCGGCCACTTTGATACGCGCCTGCTCTATCGCTCCGCGGGCCTGCTGGCCAAAGGAGTGTACGGAACTTGCGTTGCCGAAGCGCTCGACAAAGTACGGCTGCATCGCTTCCAGGACATCCGGCAGCAGCGGCGTCGTCGCGTTGGCGTCCATGTAGACACGGCGCATCATAAATAAAAAACTCCCAATGTTATTGTACGGCGTGGGGACACGGACGGCGCTTAGGGCAGAAACTGCGCGACTTTTTCCCGCTGCGGAGGCGGCGTGAGCCAACTGACGACGAACAAGCAGATCAGCGACGCGATCAGCGCAGGGAAAATCGCGTCGCGGTGCAAGAACATGGCAGGCAGATGGCGATGCACGATGCCTGTATCCCAGAAAACGGTGACAAACGTGCCCGCCTCGATACAAGCAACCGCCCCGTAGGAGTTGACCCGCCGAGAATAGAACGCTGCCAGAATCACTGGCGTCAGCGCCGCGGAATAGATGGTATAGGCATAGAGCGCTTTTTCCAGGATCGACACCGTGTACGCTCCCTGCACCAGTGCCCAGATGCCGAGCCCCACCACGACCAGCCGTGACACCAGCAAAATGCGCTTGTTGCTGGCTTGCGGACGCATATAGCGAAGGAAAACATCGTTGACAAGGTTCGTCGCCGGGGAAAAAAGATAATTGTTCGCGGTCGAAATCACCTTGGCGAACACTGCGCCCAGCAGCAGCGCGCCCAGCAACGCAGGCAGCCCGTGCGTGGCCGTATACGCGATGATTTCGCGCGGGCGCCGGCTGACTTCTCCCGTGCGATATAGAGCCGACCCGATGACCGCAATCGCGACAATGATCGTTTCCAGAATGACCGTGCCAATGACCCAACCAACCACCGCAACGCGCGCATCTCTTTCGGATTTCGCGGAGAAGAACTTCTGATACATGGCCTGGTTCCCCAGCATCAGCAGCATGGTAGGAAGAAAGAACTCCATGGCGCGTGCCAACGATATGGAGCCGAGCACTTGAAAATGTGTTGCCGGCAGCGCCGCATGCAAGCCCGCAACGCCGCCCGCCTGGCGCAACAAAATCGGCACCGAGACGATCAACGCCACGGTCACCAGCAGACCGATCGCCACATCCATGTAGGCCACCGATGCCATGCCCGCCAACGCCGTAAAAACGATGACGAACGCCGCAATGATGTACATTCCCATCGTGCTGCTGATGGTGCCGGGAAAGATGAGGTGAAGAATATCGCCGCCGCCGCGCAACTGGTAACTGGCGATGGCGGTATACGCAAACAGGATGGCGATCACGCCGAGCACGCGCGCCGTCTGGTTATAGCGAGCTTCCAGCAGGTCGGGAATGGTGTACTGCGCGAATTTTCTGGCTCGCGGCGCAATGAAATAAATCAGCAGCAATCCAGCCCAGCCACCGGCCGGCTGCCACAGTGCGGCAAAGCCGTTGCGATACGCATTCTCCGCGCCCGCAAACAAGGAGCCGGCGCCAATCCACGACGATAGCAGGGTGAACACCAGCACGAACGCAGGCAGCGACCGCCCGGCCAGCAAATAGTCTGCCTTGGTCTTGACACCGCGAAGCTGCGACAACGAGACAATCAGCAGCACAAGAACAACGGCGCCTAAAACCACGGCATAAAGCGATGGCATGAAGTCAACCCGCGCGAAAAAATTGAAGGTACCGTTCAGTGTATAGAAGGCAGCCGCGGATGACACAGGCGAAAGTGCGCGGGGCTAGGACGCGGGTGGCTTCATAACAGCAAGTTCCCGCTCGATCACACCAAGAATCGCAGCGCCGTCTCGCTCAGCGATCAACACGCGTTTATCGCGAGTGTGCTCTCCGCCCACAAGCTGGACCGCACTCCGGGAAACCTTGAAAAATCTGGCGAAGAATCTTTGCAGTTCTTCATTGGCGCGTCCGTCGACAGGCGGGGAGGCGAGCGCAAGCTTCACGCGGCCATCGAGTAGACCCGTAATCGCGGTGCGTTTGGCGCGCGGATGAACATGCACTTCAAAGACCGCTCCTTGCGGCGTATCGCGTATTCGCAGAGCGGACACCGCGGTCATACCGGCGGCCTGGCCCCAAAAATAGCCGTGCCAATGCGCACCAGCGTTGAGCCTTCTTCGATTGCAACGGAAAAATCGTGCGACATGCCCATGGAAAGTTCGTGAAATTGCAGCGCCGGAAATTGCTGCGCAAGAGAGTCACGCAACACGCGCAGTTGTCGAAAATAGGGACGCACTTGTTCCAGGTCATCTGCATACGGTGGGATCGTCATCAGTCCACGGAACTTCATGTGCTTCAAATCGGGCAGCCGCTCGAGCAATTGGCGCAACTCGCCCGCCTCGGGAGCAAGGCCATGCTTGGAAGACTCTGGGCTCAGCTTGATCTCAATCAGAATAGGCAGGCGCTTGCCAGCGGCCGCGCAGGCTTCGTCCAGCCGCTGGGCCAGGCGCAACGAGTCGACTACATCCACCGCATCAAAGATTTGTGCGGCGCGAGTGGCTTTGTTGGACTGAAGCGGACCGATCAAGTGGAAACTTGCCGATCTCGCCTCATGAGACATTCCCGCGGCCTGTAACGCCGACTGCTTGGCGGCGAACTCCTGCACACGATTTTCGCCGAACAAACGAATCCCGGCGCCGTAAGCCTCCATGATAAGTTCCGCCGGGTGGGTCTTCGACACTGCCATCAATTGAACGCTGTCGCGGGGGCGCATGGCACGTCGGCAGGCGGCCACTATCTCTTCCTCTACACACGCGATGGAGTCGGCAATCGACATGAGGAACGGCTCAGCGGCCGTGTTCTTCCAGGTATTTTTCTGCCTCAAGAGCCGCCATGCAGCCGCTTCCCGCCGCGGTAATGGCCTGGCGATAGCGTCGATCCTGCACGTCGCCGCAGGCGAATACGCCGGCTACGCGGGTAAATACGTAATCATGGGTGCGGATGTATCCATCGTCGTCGAGATCGATTTGCCCCGTGAACATGCTCGCATTGGGCACGTGACCAATGCCAAGAAACATGGCACTGACGGGAAGAATCGATTCCTCCTGCGTTGCCAAATTCCGCAGACGAAGACCCGTCACTTCTTTTTTCTCCACACCCAACACTTCTTCAACCGTGGTGTTGGTGAGGAACTGAATCTTCTCGTGACCAATGGCGCGGTCCAGCATGATTTTCGATGCGCGAAATTGTTCCCGGCGATGGATCAACGTGACCTTGCTGGCGAAGCGCGTCAGGAACAATGCCTCTTCCATCGCAGAATCGCCGCCACCGATCACGGCGATTTCCTGGCCGGAGAAAAAGAACCCGTCGCAGGTCGCACAACTGCTGACTCCGTGGCCAATCAGGGCATGTTCGCTGGGCAACCCCAACCAGCGCGCAGAAGCGCCGCTGGCAATGATCAAGGTGCGCGCGTGCAGAGTTTCTTTTCCGACCTTCAGTTGGAACGGCCGCTTGGAAAGATCGGCGTGGGTCAGGTGCCCCAGGCGAAAATCTGTACCGAAACGTGACGCTTGCAGTCGCATGTTCTCAATCAACTGCGGCCCTTGAATGCCCTCTGGCCAGCCCGGGAAATTCTCAACCAGGGTGGTGATGGAAAGCTGCCCTCCCGGCTCATGCCCTTCCAGAACCAGCGGTTTCAGGTTGGCGCGCGCGGCGTAAATTGCAGCCGTAAGTCCGGCACAACCCGTGCCGACAATAATGGTGTCGCGAATTTCCTCTGTCATAGGCTCTTAAATGATCGCCGTCTCATTTGTAGGGCGCTGCCCGTGACGGATGCGTGACAGCCCCTTGAATCGAGTCGCGGCCACTCGCTCGACCGAATCAAGCAGTGTACCGAGACTCCATTTAGTGTATCGGGGAGTGGATGCGAATGGGAGGGTGAAAGACTCAAACCCACGGCAATCTGCGCCGCAAGTCGCAGAAAGGGGCAGACACACGCCGGAATGCTCCGTCCTGCGCTACTGAGCTGCATCTAAAAAGTAACGGCGCATCGCGCTAAATGCCAAGTGAAGGAGGGTGGACAATGGTAAATGAAAATGGACGCACCCCTCGCATACCGCGGTTGTAATCGTGGGTGCCGGGTTCGCTGGCCTGCAGGCCGCCCTCCATCTGGCTGACAAGCCGGTGGAGGTGCCGTTGATCGATCGGCGCAATCACCACACCTTTCAGCCGCTGCTGTACCAGGTTGCACTGGCCGCGCTGTCTCCGGGAGATATTGCGCAGCCGATCCGAAGTATTTTTCGGAATCGTCAAAATGTGGAGGTGCTCATGGACGAACTCGTCGGCATCGACACCAAGTCTAAATCTGTGCATCTTCGCAGCTCGGCAGCGATGCAATATGACTATTTGATTTTGGCGACTGGATCGACCCACTCCTACTTTGGACATGATTCATGGGAACCCAATGCCCCTGGGCTAAGGACGGTGGAAGATGCGATTGAAATCCGTCGTCGGATTCTGTTGGCTTTTGAGCTGGCAGAACGACAGGCCATCGAGCATGGGTCGCATCCGCCATTGAATTTCGTTGTGGTCGGCGGGGGGCCGACCGGGGTGGAACTGGCGGGCGCGATTTCAGACATTTCGCGACTCTACATGGGGGAGGATTTTCGTCACATCGATCCCAGCAAAGCACACGTCATTGTGGTGGAAGGAGCGCCGCGCATCCTGGCCGCCTATCCCGAAGACTTGTCGCGCAAGGCCACTGAAGAATTGCAGGGCTTGGGCGTCGAAGTGCAAAACAATGCCCAGGTCACCGACGTGCAAGCCGGATATGTCGTTGCGAACGGACAAAAGATTGAGTCGGTGGTGACGTTGTGGGCAGCCGGCGTTCAGGCATCGCGGCTGGGCAAAATGCTGGGCGCCGAGATGGACAAGCGAGGCGCAATCGTTGTCGACGCCTACCTGAATCCTGCGAACCATCGCGAGATCTTCGTCTGTGGCGATCTGGCGCACGTCGTCGAAAATGGCAAGCAAGTTCCTGGCGTGGCCCAGCCAGCCATGCAGATGGGGGTGCATGCAGCAAAAGAAATTCTGGCAGACTTAGCGGGCAAACCGCGGACGCCGTTTCGAAACTGGTGCAATATTTGAAGGGACGGTCGAGCTGGATGCAGCAGGAGGAATTTCCCCATCTGCGGAAGCGGTATTGGGGACAGCATTTGTGGGCGCGAGGTTATTTTTGTGCGACTGTGGGCGCGGTGGATGAGAAGACGATCCAAGAGTACATCGAGAATCAAAAATGGAACGAGGATGCGGAGAGATTTAAGATCACAAGGCCCACGGAGCCTTAAACCGGCTTCAGCCGGGAGCGCTTCAGGCGGCTTGAGCCGTGTTCAGCTTGCCCTTGAACTTGCGCGTCAGGCGCTGCCCGAAGACCTCGGAGATCTTGCTGGCGGTCATGCGCCAGAGTCCGATCTCCGAGGAGCGCTCGAAGATCTTGTGGATGGGAAAATGGCGCTTGAAGATGAAGTTGCGGCAGTACTCGGCCTGGTTGACGGCATAGAAGCAGCGCAGGTTCATCGGCGCGCGTTCGCGTTTGGAAAACTTCGGTCCCAGCACGAGAGTCCCGTAGTCGAGCCGCTTGCGGATGACTTCTGCAGTGAAGCGATCGGCGGCCGCCTGCAGCGCCAGCGGATCGGAGACAGCCAGAAACGCATTGTCGTTCTTGCGGAAGCTCACCTTCTCCCGGTTCAGTTCCTGCTCGATAAAATTGCGGCCATGGAGATAGTAGGCGGTCTGGAAGGGGAAAAACGAGGCCACCCGCATGGCCATCGATCCCAGCACTTCATCTTCGGTGTAGAAGCAGTAATGGGTGAAGCGGCTGCGCTGCCGGGCCAGGATGCGACAACCCGCTCAGATAACCGTGAATCACCACCCGGTCGAAACAGTGATATACAAACAAAAGCAGGCTGCCAAACAGCCTGGCGAACACCTCCATCGGTCGTCCCTCCTGCGATCTCGTCCACACAACAGGATCATCGGCCCGGCGACCGATAGAGGCAAATTTCAAATATGTTTGGTTCGGACTATGCTGGCTTCGCCCCGGACGGAGCCCATACGAAAATCCGAGGAAGTCCGTTTCGTAGATGGCGTTCAACACCTCCACCGATGCGCGCAGAACGATCTTGTCCTCCAGCGCCGTGACGCCGAACGGTCGCAGCCGCCCGCCAGTCTTGGGGATGTATACCCTACGCACCGGCTTGGCCCGGTATGCTCCCTGCTTCAGCCTATGGGAGAAGTTCTGGATATTGGCGTCAAGGGCCTCGCCGTAGTGCCGCCACGTCTCGCTGTCCACGCCCGCCGCGGCTTCGCTTTTCAGACTGAGATAGGCCGCACCCCGCGCTTCCAGGTCACCAGCTCACGATCTCACTTGATGCAACAGTTCAGTAGGTTGCCAAAGTCACTTTGAGGATTTCCGGCACCGAGGAGAAATTGAGGCCAAAATCCGTCTCGTCCCCGTTAAGGAGCCGGGTCGTTTTCCATTGCCCGGCATGGTAACCACCCTCCTCAACGGTTAGAAATTGCCGTTGCTTTGTACTTTCCGGGTCTGCAATTCGGAAATCGACGCGGGCATGAAAGCCGGTAACCAGAAAGCTGTCGGCAGACAGCTGCACAACCAGCACGCTTCCCTGCGGGACGGGATCTGGGTCTCCACGGTGCCCATCTCCATAGGGGGGAAGTCCGTAGCGAATGATGGCCTTCCATTTTCCGAACATCATGGTTTCAGCATTGGCATTTGGGTCCTTGGAAACGGCTTGCAACTTGCCATCAAAATTCCATCGAGCGATTTCACGATCCATGGAACCCAGCAGGGCATAACCGATGGCCAGCGCGTCGGGGTTCTGCACGGCATCCGACGTCGGCCGAGTCAGATTTTGCGGGTTCATAATTCCCTGTGCGGAGATATTTCGATTTGTGACGGAGTCGATACCGAAAGGAGAAAAACCGATTCCTCCGTATCCGACGGTCGTGAATAGAAAACCTGCGGCTCCTGGGCCGCCGCCAGTCTCAGGTACAAACAACGCATTGTCGGGCCTGCGGTAAAGATCAAGCGCCCGCGTATAGCGGGGGTAATCGCTGAAATAATTGTCCGGTGCAATAAGGTCGATCGCCGGCGCTGCGGCTTTCCAAATCTCGAGGACAAGGTCTGTCGGACCGCCATACTCAAACACGCTTGGATAAGAGGTGTCCAGATTGTAGCCAGAAGGCGCCTGGGGGAGAGGATCGCGTAACGCCGCGTTCACATAGAGCGGCAGCGAACATTCGGCTTTCCCAGCTTGGGCGACTTCTCCGATATAGCGCGCAACACTCCATGCCTGGAAGTCTTCGTCGGCGCTAGCTCCAAACACCTCCCGCCAAGTGCCAGCGTGTTTATGTAAGGCGTTGAGGAGCGTCTCCGGGACCTGGCCGTTGAAAAGCTTCTGGGCTGCGGGTGAATAATCGCGTGTGCTTCGATACATTCCCGCCTCGTTTTCAACCTGCACCATCAAGACGGTGTGTTCCGAATCTGCCGTCTTCAGATGGCGCATGAATGCCGAAAATGCCGTCCTGTCGGCATTTAGATTGGATTCTGAAACGGCGGAAAGAGAATCCAAAGGAAGACCGTTTGCATCTTCGGCTCTTGGATATCGGCTGGGATTGGTTTTGATCCATGTCGGCGTGTAACTCATGTTGCCGTTTTTCCATGAACCGAACCACAACAGCACTAAATGAAAATGGTGTTCTCTCGCCTGCTTTAGAACGAGGTCGAGCGTCGAATTGTCGCATTTGCCTTGCTGCGGCTCAAATTGCTCCCAATAGATGGGCAACTCGATGGTGTTTGCATTCATGTGTTCTCCAGCTTTCCATACCCCGGGAAGGGTGGCGGGCCAATCGCTGGAGTTGTGAGCTTGGCCGCCCAGGATGAGATAGGGGGCGCCATCGACATACAATGCATAACGGCCATGATTCCTGACGATTCTGGGAATCATTCCCGGCTCAGAACTGCCTGTGAGCTGTGCGGCTTTGCAGTTTACAGATGCCATAAGTGCGCAGCAGCCGGCTAAAATTACAGTCTTCCATGCTAAATGCATCAACGAAACCCCTCTGTTCTCTATGTGCGGCTAGTAGTTCCAGACTCGGTGCAATATTTCTGCAACCAAATCGGCAGTTCTCTATGTAATAAGGAATCTCCGCCACGGCAACCTCGCCGCAAGGATGTTCCAGCGCTGTCGGCATTCTCACGGCGCAAGGGCCACTCGCCCGGTCTGGATATTCAGTGTCCAATCGTGTGGCGGCGGCAGGTACGCGGAGCCGTTGCCAATCCGAAGCGGCATCCACAAATAACGTGAGTCCCACAGTTGCGCGGGCCGCCAGATATCACCCATAAAGATCACCGCTGTTGTCCTGGAACCCACAACCTTCAGCAGCATTGTCGATTGTGCCCCATAGGTATTCGTCTCAGGCGGAGCGATGTTCTTGAACTCGGTCCACGGACCGCGTAACGATGAAGCCGTAGCGTATACGTTCGGGTTCGGGCGCCAATCGGTCATATGAGATCCCATGACGTAGTAGAGGCCCTGCAAATGAACGAGCGCGCCGCCCTCAAGAGGAGCCTGGATAAAGCTCATCTTCTTGGCCACGCTCAGGTAATCGTCCGAAAGCTTCGCAATAAAGAAGCCTTTGGTCGGCCTCGATTCGAAGATCAGATAGGCAGCCCCGTCGTCGTCGACGAACTGGCCAATGTCGCGGCTCTCTTCATTCAGCGGGCGAAAGCTGCGGATGTAGCGATAGTCGCCATCAATGCGATCACTTACCGCGACAGCCACTCTGGCTACCGTGTAATGTGCATTGTCTAGATGGGCATAGAGTACAAACTTTCCAGTGCGTGGGTTGTGAAATACTTTCGGTCGCTCTAAAACCCAGTGAGGTCCAAGATGCTCCGGATCCGACAACACCAACACATGGTTCCGAAATTTCCAATGCACCAGGTCCCGCGAGGAGTAACAGGACACATACCGCTTATCTGGATCATTCGATGGCGCTCGATCTTCGCCGAACCAGTAATAAACGTTCTTCCACTGCAGAATTCCGCCTCCGTGCGCCTGAATCATCTGGCCGCGATTGTCCAGCCATTGACCGCCAGGCCGCACGACCGGCTCTGACGCAACAAGCATGGCCGGAGGAATGATGGTGATGAGAAGTATCGCGGCGCGGAGAGGGAACTTCTTCATGCGGTTCCTTTCTGGACTGACGATACAAATTGCTTTGAGCAGCGATATTGAGTGCGACCGACAAGATGGTAAGGATCGAATGAACACGACGACTCGCAAACCACACAGAGGGTACCCGTAACGATCGCTACCATGAGATACGCACCGCCTCGGGTTCATCGAGATCTATATGGAGAGAACCGTGGCTTTGGTCGACCCCATACGCAGGCTCACCCTCCTCCACCCACCCTGTCTTCGCCCAGCGAACTTTCTTCAGCTCAAGGGCCTTCATGGCCGGCCAGCGCAAATCGATTTTGTCAACTGTGACTCCGCAATGGAATCCAACGAGAAGCAGGTCATGCCCGGAAGGATGGATGACGATGGCTTTGCCGTCGCCTTCACCTGTAACGGTGATTGTCATGCCGTTTACTTGCTGAGTTTCGGAGAACTTCTTGCCCGGTGAGCTGGCCATAAAGACCTTCAGCTTATCGGTCCCTGCATAGTAGGCGATCTGGGGGAGTGCCTTGCTCAGCGACGAGTAGGTACTTTGAAGCGCAAGGGCTCCGTTGGTCAATGCTCCGTTTTCGGTGACATACGGCGAGTCGGGGGCAGGAGAAGAGACGTTCAGCGCCCAAGGCGAGAACAGCGGAGATGCAAATTCCCCGATGGCAATATAGGCGGCGCGCGGGGCTACCCCATCGTTTGCGCTGTTTGTCTCCGTAAGAGATGGAATATTCCTTCCGATTCCATAGCGCTGCAGCGACTGCCTGAATTCCTCGACCGTGGTATCCGGATTTGTATAGAGATTCAAGCCAATAAAGCTGACCCGTGGACAGTTGTTTAGATACGTGGCGACATCTTCGCCCGGTGCGCCTCCAACGATCCCCTCTTCCAGCGTTCCTGCGACGAAGTTGAGCTCGAAAGGGATTGGATAGATCTGCGCGCCGCCTTCCGTCAGGGGCTGAAGCCAGTGCTTACTCAGGCGCCATGCGCTGTACTTCAGATCGTCGTTGAAGCCATGCTGCTGGAAAGTCTGGTTCGCCTCTGGCGTGTGATCGCGCCAGAGCTTCCGGTTCGTCCGATCCGCACCGAAGACGGATATTTCGTTCTCTACCTGGATCATGATGATCGTACGATCTGTGGCATCCACTTGTTTGATATGCTCCATCAAAGCGCGGAAAGCCTTGATCTCGCGCTGAATGACAGCGTCATACTCATAGGAAATTGCATTGTGATGCAGGATTCCATCGGCGTCGATGGCGCGCAGATAGGTTGTTTCATCTTCAATGATGTAGTACGGAGCGAATTGTCCGCTTGTCAGGTTGAGATAGATATTGCCGTCGCCACTGGCAAAATGACCAAGCCAGTTGATGACAATTTTCAGATGGTTCTTCTCGGCCATCTTCTCGATATGATCGATGTACGAAAAGTCATAAACTCCCTTTTGCGGTTCCACCGTGGACCATTTGACGGGGACCTTCAGCGTATTTAGGCCCATCTTTGCCGCAGCTGGATACAGGTAGTCAAGATCGTTCTCAGTTTCGCGATAACGACCAGCCTGTAAGTTCCACCAGGGAAGCTCTGAGGCAAGAGCTATGAACGGTTCGCCGTCCACGTACAGCACAGGATGACCGTTTTCCCGTTCAAAATGTGGAATGGTTGAAGTGCTAAGTGGCACCTGCCAGACCCGCGCATCTTCCGCCTCGGTTCGGACCTGGGCGCTCAAGGCGCCAGTGACGAGTAAGCAAAGAAGAGCGACGATCGCACGTTCAAGAAACACACCGCCGGAATAGAGGTATTCCCTCATAATTCTTCACCCATTGGGGTTTTTGTGTGGCAATGCGTAATGGAACGTCCGGTTGAGCATCCGAAAAAGGGTTGCCTCACTGCGCAAAAGTGCCAGTTCTGTCCGGACGGGTTTTCGGAAAGGACGGCGAGAGCAGCCGTCCTTTCCGGTTGAGGATGTAGAACCTTAGAACCTTATTCGGCCGACGAGTTGCATGGTTCGTCCGCCAACCGTAACGCTCCTGATCTGGGACGTCGACCCAGGGGCACCAATGGCGTTATTCGGCTGACCAAAGCTAGGATGGTTGATGGCATTGGTCGCCTGTGCGCTAATCTCCATCAACACCTGGCGCCAAATGGGAAACGTTTTAGCCAGGGCAAGGTTGACACTAGTAAGTCCCGGCCCGTACAAGCTGTTTCGACTTGAGTTGCCGAAGTGGGCAGGCAGCGGAGATGCAAAGGCGGCCAGGTTGTACCAGTTGTTGTTGTTGCGGTTCGATACGCTCGGATTTCCCACAACATTCGGAAACTGGCTCCCGGCCTGGCTGTAGCTGGTGTTATTGGCCTCGTACACCGTAAATGGGTTGCCACTCTGGATCACGAACGTGCTCGACACAATCCAACCGCCGATGGTCTGGTTCAGGAACCAGTTGTTGTTCAGGAACTGCCGCCCTTTGCCAACGGGTAGCTCGTACACGGCCGTTCCTTTGAACATGTTGCGGACATCAAAATCGGAAGGCCCATAGTTCTGGGAAGGAACATAGGCATTCTGAAAGATAACGGTCCCCTGAACATTGCCTTGGGCCGAGGAATCCTGCTCGTCCAGGAAATGAGACCAGGTGTAGTTGAAATTGAAATCGAGGCCGTAGCTCATGCGCTTCTGAATGGTCGCCTGCAGCGCGTTGTAATTGGAGATTCCAAGGTACTTCGCGCCGCCGAGGCCCTGGAAATTCGGATAAGGCCGGCCGCACGTGGGGGAGGGGCAAATTGCATCGTTCGGTCCCAGCGCGCTCTCAGGTACCTGATTGAGGTCGGTCGAAAACCCTAGATTGGTTCCGTGGCTACCCACATAGGCAATCGTCGCCATCAAATTCGAAGTCATCTGGCGTTGAATCTCCAGGTTCCACTGATACAGTGTCGTGACTGGTTGGTTGTATTGTTGGTAGCCAACGGATTGCCCATTGTAGCTAGCAGGGCCGGGCGGATTGCTAGGGCTTGTGACGATGTATCGGGAGTTAATGCTGGCACCCGCGGCCCCTTGATAATTGGTGTTACCGTCGGAGTCGAGCTTGACCACAGGCAGAACACCGTTGGTGGAGTCGCCTTCGCTGCCGTTGCCGCTAAAGGCAAACCCCATGGAACTCGTTTCGCTGCCACTGACGTCGCCGGAATATGGATAGGAATAGACGCCAAATCCCCCGCGAATCACGGTATTGGGGCGGAATTGGTATGAGAAGCCCACCCTGGGCATGAATGTGGTCCATACTGACTGTTGAATGTGCTTGTGGGGGCTGCTGAACCCATAGGCCACTGCGCCCAGAGTATTCGTGGCAGGATTCATCAATGTCGGATCGAACGTCCTCCAATTGCCTCGAATCTCCGACCATCCGGTCTGACCCAGCCACCGCAGGCCGAGGTTGACTGTGAGATTGGGACGCACCTTGATATCGTCCTGCACAAAGAGCTGCGGAGCCTTGAATCTGGCTCCGTATTCCGGGATGACCCCCGCATTCCAGTAGCTCACCTGCCCCAGCAGAAAGTCGGCGTAGGGTAGACCACTGACATTGCTGGCGCCCTGAGTGGCTGCGGTATAGTTGCCAGAGAAGCTCATGCTTCCTGCGTTGATGTTGTTCCACGGAGTTGAATCGAGCCGTTCCACGAGGAACTCACCGCCGAAGTGCAGAACGTGTCGGCCACGGATCAGAGTAACAACATCCGATGGATCGAACACGAATTGCTTATAGACCGTGTTGAACGTATATCCAAGGCCCATAATGCCGCCGACTCCGATCGCCGGATAGAGGTTGGCTTTCGAAAACTTCCATCCCAACTTGGACGGCCAGCCCTGGCCGTATGAAAAGGGAACCCAAAACCCCAGTTGGTCGGTGTACCCAAAACGGGCCTCGTTGATGGTATCTGGTCGCAAGGTCCATACGTCCGATATTTGGGCTTGATTGTTGTCATTGTCCTGCGCGATGCAATCCATCGGGCAAACCGCGCCGAGGCTTGTGCTAGGATTGTCAGTTTGGGTGTCCGTCACCGTGAGCCGATTGGCAGGAGTGATGTCGAAATCCAGACGCCCGAAATACTTCGTGAATGGATTGGTGCTGGGTATGTTCGCGAAGAAATTGTTGATAGTAATCCCGTTGACCACCTGTCCGGTGGCATTCGGCATCGGATAAGCGGCTTGGATCGCCTGGGCCACGGGGTCGAACATGCTGGAGGGTATCTTGTTGCCCTGTCCATATTCACTTGCGAAAGTCTGCCGATGGACGACCCCGGACGCATCGACCGTCTGGGTTGTCGGGTCGTAGATCAACAGCGGTTGCTGACTTCCATCGGACGCGGTATAAGTCATTCCACTAAAATCGCCGTTCCGCATAGCTTGCGTCGGGACCGTGGAAATGATGTTGGAAGCACCACCGTTGTCGTGGATCTTGTCATAATCGAAAAAGAAGAACATGCGCTTCTTCAGGATCGGTCCGCCGATATTGCCCCCAAATTCGTTGTAATGGAGAATTGGCACGGTAGCTTTATTGCCAAACGCGTACGGCGCGGCGTTCAGGGCATTGTTCTGAAAATATTCATACCCCTCCCCGTGAAACTGGCTGGTACCACTCTTGCTGATCTGATTGTAGGTAATGTCGCCGATCCCATATTGCGCTGAAAAGGTGGAGTCGCTGATCTTCACCTCGGCGACGGTATCGAAAATCATGTCTTGTGCGTTGTCGCTCTGAGGCAACGATACCGTTGCGCCATCCGCCAGTTGCGAAGAGAAGGGAAGACCTCCATTTGCCGACGCCATTTGTCCGGGATTCACGGTGTTGTTGCCCGCCTGAGGCGTTCCAGATACACCGGGGAGCAAAACAATAAAGTTATTCCAATCCGCCCCTACCGACGTTTGAGGCAATTGCTCCATGACTTTTGAAGTCAATGTCGTCGACTGCGTTCCTGTTTCCGTCTGCAACAATGGTATGTCCGTTTTTACGGCCACTGTCTGTGTGATGGCGCCAACTTTCAGGTGGCCGTCGACCGTCATCTCACCGACATGGACTGTCACGGGACCGCGCACATACGTTTCAAATCCTTCTTTGGTGAAGGTCAACGTGTAGTGATCTGGAATGATCGAGCCGGTGTCATACAACCCCGCACCGTTCGTCACGTAAGTATGGGTGACGTTTTTATCGACATCGACTACAGTGACCGTCACACCTGGGATGACAGCTCCGGTGGCATCGGTCGCGGTGCCGCGAATGTCCCCGGAATTTGTGTTTTGGGCAAAACCGATCATGCCTGAAAATAACCCAGCCATGACAACGCTTCTAACAATCGTTTTCCGCACTTCATGCCTCCTGAAAATAAGCTGATCCCAATAGTTTCTAACTTCGTGTCGTATTGAAAAACCGCCATTGGCTGCGACTGTCCGATAATATTCAGCCCCTAGTAAGGCCTGACATTGATACCGCACGAAGACTGCAGGCGCGCAAAAGGATAGTCAAGGTACTTCTTGGTTAGTGGCAGTTAACATTTGTGTTTTGTTTATGTTAGAAGTGTTAACGCAATTGTTAACGAGTCGCTTGTGGTGGGGTATAATTCGACCGGGATACCAAAGCGTAGCCCTCGATCCGTTCGGGAAGAAGAAATAGATGAACACGAAGAGCACGCTCGATACCCGAAAGCGTGGAGAGACAGCCGACGAACAAGCTGAACTTCAAAGCGTCCTCGACTCAGGTATCTTCGCGAAGGCGCCAAACCTTGAGAAAATCTTGCGTTATATTTGTGAGCGCTACTGGAGCGGCGAACCAGATCCGATAAAAGAATATAGCTTGGCGGTCGAGGCTCTCGGACGTCGACCGGATTTCGACTCGTCCTCCGATGCCATCGTTCGGGTCGAAGCCCGTCGCTTGAGGGAGAAGCTCAAGGACTATTACCTTAAAGAGGGTGCCAATCACAAGCTTGTGATCTGTATCCCGCGCGGCTCATACACCCCGCAGTTTGCCCCGCGAACAAGCCTCCCGGACGTGCAGCAACCCATTTCCTCGCCCGAGGACACTAAACCCGTACTCTCCGGACGCCAAACCAATCGTAAGTTCATCCTCCTGGTCGCCGGGATGACGCTCGCAATTGCAGGCATAATTTTCTCCCTGATAATTCGTCACAGGGCGACCATGCCGAGTAAAGGTCCCAATCGTAACCTGGCCGCTGGGACAATGGAAGCCATTCGCCCGAGTGTGCCTTTCCAGCGCGGGGTACGTATCATCGCCGGCGACACGCGCAGTTCGTATATCGATCACGACGGGAATTCCTGGGAGGGGGATCGCTACTTCAACGGTGGCGTCACTTGCGGGAAGATGAGCAATTTAATTCTACGCACAACCGATCCGGACCTGTACGAAAGCTGTCGGTCCGGCAATTTTTCGTATAAGATTCCACTGCAACCTGGAGATTACCAGCTGTCATTGTATTTCGCCGAGGTGTTTTTCGGACCTGGAACAGATGGAGGCGGCGGTACCGCCAGCCGCCTCTTCCGGGTGGAAGCCAATGGCCAAACGCTTTTGGATCATTTTGACATTGTTACCGACGCTGGCGGAAATTTTATTGCTGATGAGCGGGTCTTCAAGAACATCCATCCTTCCAAGGATGGCTTCCTTCATTTGACATTCATTAGTCAGGGCCAGGATGGACTCGTCAACGCCATCGATATCGAGCCAACTGTTTCTGGAAAGCTCCGGCCTGTCCAAATTGTGGCTCAAGACCATTCCTATACAGACCAAAATGGAAATTTCTGGAAATCCGATCGCTACTTTCTTGGCGGGCGGTTGGAAACCAGGTTTGCATCCGCAGTGGACGCTCATGACAACGGGCTTTACTTAGGAGAACGATACGGCAACTTCGATTATGCAATTCCCGCTGCGCCTGGAAAGTACACGGTGACGCTGTACTTTTCTGAGCAACACTTCGGCCCCGATGAGCGTGGCGGAGGAGGAGCAGGTTCGCGAGTGTTCAGCGTGTTCTCGGATGGAAACACCCTGCTCAAGGATTTTGACGTCTTTAAGACGGCAGGCGGGTCGCGGATTGCGGTCGTCAAAACGTTTCACAATATTGAACCAAACGCACAAGGTAAGATCGACCTGCGTTTCGAGCCGGATGTGAACTACGCGATCATTAACGCAATCAGCGTCATCGAGGAATCGCGGAAGTAGCCGTAATACCGATCGCTCAAGCGATGTTGTGGCATTTTGTACTGGAGGTACCGGAGGGCCACATTGGTGCGCACTGTCGGATCATGGAACTGGCCATTTTGGCGCGACGAAGCAGTAGGCGGAATACCTTATCTCGCTCCAGGCACGTTCTCCAACCGCGTATCCCGGATAGAGAGGTGTATCGACGGGCGTGACCCTGATCTTTACCAAGATCGACTTTCTGCCTCGCGTCAGATTGATCGGCACCAGGAATTCATCGTCGCGAAACCTGCGGTTGGACGTCTCCACATTGTGCTGGGCCGCTCCGAGTTCCTTGCTGGGGTTGGAATAAAGGACGGTGTTGGAACCGGCGAGATACCAGACACCTGCCAGCTTCCAGGGAGCCCTGTGGCTATCGGCAATATAGATTTCCGCGCGCTGGTCCGCAAAGGAGTAGTCGAGCTTGCGGCGTAACAGCACGCCCAAATTATCCGGGCGCAGGCGAAGCTCAAATTCCGAGCTGGTCTTCGTGATACGGCCGCGATCCTGGGTCTCCGGATAGATTGCCGTTCCCTTCAAGGTGTCGACGCCCCATTCGTATCGCGAGGCAATGGCGTAAGGCGCGGAGGCCTGGGGAGAATAGTAATGGTGTGCGCGTTCGTCGGCCTGGTCCCCGAGTTGCAGATGATCGGTCTCGATCAGCGAGGGAGATGGCAGTCCATACCAATAGGCAATCGTTTCATAGTGCTCGATAGATTCATCCGTACCGCCATGCTCGAGGCGAATGACCGCATTCTTGCCGAAGGGCATCAGGTCGCTCAGAAGGAACCGGTACGCCGACTCGATCTTGTCTTCGGCATTAACTGCGGTTGCGGGGCTGCGGGCACCCACCGGATGGCCGGCAAACGGCAGGGTCATATTGGCTCCGCCCCAGTAATCCCCGCCGCCTCCCCACTCTTCGGTTCCGGTACCCTGCCCTTGCGGCGTTTGGCTATCATCGAAAAAGAACCGAGGATCGCCTTCGAGAGTTTGCAAATCGGCATTATGGGAGAAAATGAAGGAGGTTCCCACGAAGCTGCCGGACCACTGCTGCGCTCCTTCAACGCCTCTCGTATCAAGTAGAGTCAAATCCCTCCCGGGAATCGGGGCCGGAAAGTCGCGATATGTGGCGTGGAAATATCCGACTTGATTTGGATGCTCCTCCAGCGGCGCGGAACGGATGTTCCACTCCACGCCTCCTACCTGCATTCCGTGACCGAGAAGCTCGATTCGCGCCGATTTGAAAAATGGCATCGGAAAGTAGCAGGCCAGATAAACGCGATCCTTATCGAAGCGGATGTTCACAGGGAAAGCCTTCACCAGAAATTCGCGATTGTCGCGATTGTATAAAGTGCCGGCCCCATAGAAGAGCGCAATTGGAACATCGATTGACGGTTGTTTTCGCCCGTCCCAGGTCACCCGCAGGCTTACGTTTTGAAATGCGAGTGCCTGACTGCGCGGAATGGAGAAGCTGAGTGCCCGGACTACACTCTTCCCCTTCAGATCGACGATGCGAACTGGGCCGCGTGCGGGCACGCTCACGCTTCCGCGGAATTTCTTTATCCCGGCCGTGGGCGCAATATCGGTTCCTGATTTCGATATCAGATCCAGCACATCTTTGGCTGGGATGATCCTCTCATTCCAGCCTGCAATCGGACCGGACAGCGGTATTCCGGGCACGAATTTGTCGTAGATATAGTAGCCAGTTCCATAATGCGTTCTTCCATACGCGAGTTGAAAACTCTTTTTGAATCCGATGGGCGACCACATCAGGTCAGCGCCTTTTGTCACCGTCCACGTGTAGTTCAGAGGCTCTGGGAACGGAGCAGCCGGAAGAAAACTCGATGAGGGATTGGGATGGACCGGATCGTTGGTGCTGGACTCAGTTACTACGTGGTCTTTTCCATCCACCACAAAATGCCATGGACTGCCATGCCAATGATTGAAGCGACTGAACACCAGCAGTCCGGGGCCCGCCAGGTCGAGCGTTACGTTGAAGTTGTTCGCAGCCTGATAGAGGAAGTTGGACGCGTCCGCATTTGCGCCGCTCCGATCATAGGTGCTGCGCATGTAGGCGCGCATGCCAATCCGCTGGTCTGCCCAGTGGTCCCAGGATCGGTACGCGTCGAGCCCAATCGGAATGGAACGTATCTGTTGCGGGGTGCCCGCAACGGTCACGGCCAGCAAGGCGGCACAGATCCACGACCCACGAAAAAAAAGTCCCTGAAATCCAGGCTTCATATATAGGTTCCAAGCCGGGTTATGACCGTCCCGCGTCGGCGGTAATAATCGCGGCTGTTGCGGCGCACCCTGAGAACTTATTTCGCCGCATCGTTTTCATCGTGGTCGTTCTGCCCGACCTCTGCCCTCAACGAGTGGAAAGTTTTCCCGAGTGCATCTTTCAAATCTTTATATTTTTTATACTCCGCAACTTCGCGCTTGGCGTCGTCGATCCGGCCCTCCCGACGATAGAGTGCGCCGAGACGATAGTGGGCCTCAAAATTCGAAGGATCGATCTGGATTGCTTTTACCAAAAGTTGTTGCGCCCGGTGCGGATGATTCATTAAGATCAGGACTTTCGCCAGATCGGCATTGGCACGACTGCTGTTTGGCTGAATGGCCAGGGCACGTGAATCGTCAGCGTAGGCTTCCTTCACGTCTCCTCGCTTTACAGCAATCTCTCCTAATCGTAGTTCCGACTTTGCATCGTGCGGATCGATCGCAAAAGCCTGCTTGTACTCAGCCTCCGCTTGTTGAATATCCGGGTTGGACGAAGCGTAAAGCATCTCCGCGAGCTCATAATGCAGGCCAGGGAGCGTCGGGTCAAGTTTGAGCGCCTCTCGATCATTTGCAATTGCTGCAGCCGTGTTCCCTTGCCGGAGGAGTTCATGCGCCATGATCTGATGCATCTGAGCGCTATCGGGTGCGGTCATGGCCAGAGTCAAGATCGATTCATCGGCAATGTCGGAATGCAGTCTATAGGAAGTATAGAGAAGGCTGGTATTGGTGGGTTCCAGCTTCAGCAGTTCGGAGACCACCATGGCCGCTTGGTTTAAATCGCCCGTCGACGCATAACTATCAATCAAACTATTGCCCACCAATATCTTGATCTTTTCGTCCGTCAGGTGTGGGAAGGCTCCTTCCAAGTCCTCACGGCCCTCGCTTTCTTGCCCCATCCTGCTCTCCGACATGCCGAGCAAAGCTTGAATCTTCCACAATTCTGGTTGAAGTTTGAGCGCCGAACGAAGCTGCGGGATCGCTGCGGCATAATCGTTGCGGAAATAGAGCAACACGCCAAGATTGCCGTGGGCATCCGCATTCTCTGGATCGAGCGCAACCACCTTCTGCAACTCCGGTATCGCCAGCTCGGGCTGCCCCTCCCTCAGGTATTGTTGCGCCAGACGGGTATGGAGATCCAATGGCGTTTCACGATTCGATACAGATTGAGAGAGACAGAGAGCGGCGGGCAAAACCATCAAAATTAGAGTAGTAAGACAATCCTTGGCGCGCATGATAGCCACATAATATACGGGATCACAGGTGTTCAGCTAAAGTTGCGGAGTAGTCATCCAACTGATGTTGACCTTGCCCCCGCAAGACGTATCCCTCTGCCCTAGCCAAAGATATTTGGAATTTTGGGCTCTATAGCGGAATTTGTGGTTGAGGGCGCGGTGGAAAAGACGCTGCGCTTGGAAATCCCTCAAGAGGGGCGGGATTTCCACTTTTCACACTGCGCCTGCGGCGAAGGAATTGAGCAACCGGGTAGGACAGGAAGGAAACGAGGAACCGCTGAACTCCAGCTGCGAAAAAGTCTCCGCACGGGTCAGTTCGTTGTCGCTGGTTCGCTATCGCTCCATCGATTATTCGGTGCCCACCTGCTACGGCCATCGGGAAGTTCTGGTGAAGGGGTACGTGCATGAAGTGGTGATCGCCTGCGGCAGCGAGGTCATCGCGCGTCATCCAAAAAGCTACGAACGCGAAGCGGTCCTCTTCGATCCGCTGCACTATCTGGCGCTGCTGGAACAGAAGACGTGTGCCCTGGACCAGGCTGCGCCGCTGGCAGGCTGGCAGTTGCCGGAGTGTTTCGCGCAGCTACGGCGACGGCTCGAAGCGCGACTGCGCAAGCATGGCAGCCGCGAGTACCGGGCCCCCAGTGACAGGTCCTCGTCACTGGAGTGGGAGTATGTGCAGGTGCTGTGACTGATGGAGACCTTCTCGCTGGAAGAAGTGACGAGCGCCATCGAAGACGCTTTGTATCTGGGCACGATCGGCTTCGATGCGGTCAAGTACCTGCGATGATAGGTTGTTGACTCAAAGGTGCAGGCTGTGGCGGTCTTCGGGGGGGGCGGGCCCAAAGCGAGGAGCCAGTCGGGGCGGGCCACTTGCAACATCACGTCATCGGGTGATACTCGGTGTTACGCTGGACACGATCCTCGGCATGAGCCGCGATGCGCCTTTCCAACCAAACAGCAAATCAACATTTCGTATCAATGTCCGAGCAACATTTGAATGCTCTGAATTCCAACGCGCGACTGGCAAACCAACGTATCTATTCGTTCTCCTTGGCAGATCGGGAAGCCCATCAAATCGAGTTGGACGATCCCCGCGGTTGAAGCGTTGCAACCAACCTGGCGTTGCGCGATCTCTTTATCTTCTCCCTGATCGAGGGTGAACGTGATCGCCTCAATCTGGAGGCGCTCTTCGGTCAGTATGAAGCGGGCATGAAGGCCAACACTGTCCATTTGCTACAGAAGTTGAGGTCTGGCGACTCGAATATTAAGCAGGAGATCATCGAACTCTTCGTTGCGAAGTTGATGAATTTCCTTCGCAAACCATATTCGATCCATAAAGTCCTGAATACGATTAGCGGCTTGCTTGGCTATCATCCAACCGACCCTGAGCTTCTGGAGCATTACCGGGCTGTGTTGGAAGGCAAGAAGCCGCATCAAGAGTACCTATGCCGGCAACTCGGGATCGACGCCCCAACATATCAGAAATGGCTTGCCGCACTTTTCATGGCTCTATTCCGCCCTGCTCCAGATGCGCCGAACCTCACGGAGGGGATCGTCAAAGGACTGTTTGAGAGTCCGAACAACAGTCCTCAGGCAGCCGTTCTTCAGTATGTGGACGAGCACGCGAACAAGCGATGTCTGCTGTCTGATCGAGGATACGTCACGCTCCTTCCAGAGTCGCAGGGTCTCTCTCTCAGCTTCAATCTAAACGCTACTGCGTTCATCAACTACACGTTTTTCGATATCGACCAGTTCGCGAAAAGCAAAGTCCCGGCCCATGTGATCGAGTTCTATAAAACCCAACCCAAAAACATGCAGGTGCAGTTCGTTACGAACAATCTGGAAGCACTTGCAGGCTACAACCGGAACGCAGTCTATCAATGCACTCGCGGTGTTTATTGTTCAAGCAAATCCGTCTTCGGAATCACCGAGCCTTCGCGATAGAAAGGCGGCAAGGATGATCTCTCTCAAGCACGTTGCATTGCTCGTCGCTTCAGCATTGAGTGCAATCTGCGCATTTGCCGCAGCCTGGTATTGGTATCTGTCGAGTCGACCCACACCGGCGTTGGCGGAATCGCCCCATGCGTCAATCGACGATGCCCCGGCACAACACATCATGGAAGCTCAGGTGAATACCTATAGATTCTTCAATCTTCATTTGTAGACAAAAATAGTTCAACAATGCAAAGTACATCAGGCGGCTTGTAACAGGTCAACGATGTTCTCAATGGCCTTG
>JAJYSL010000119.1 GCA_021793595.1 Acidobacteriota bacterium | reverse complement strand
ACTCGACGAACGAACGTCCAGCAGCTCTTTATGGCCACAGTTCCCCACTCACGACTCGGTCGATAGCGGAGACGACAATCGAGGATAGCTCGCACGCCGAGGTTTTCTACTTCCAAAAGCAAATTCAGGCGCAAACCAGGATGGTAGTGGTGTTGGAGAACGGCATAGAGCTAGAGGGAGCGATCGAATGGTACGACCGCTATGCGATTAAGTTGCGGAACGTCGGGCGTGGATCGGGACAAAATGGCACTCGCACGCGCGTACTGATTTACAAAGACAGCATCCGCTACATTTACAAATCGGAAGAAAATCTGCCTCAGACCATGTCCTAAAAACTTCCCGACCGAGAACACAATTTAATCAGTGCGAGCAGCCTTGAGCAACCGATCGCGGATGGCGGTACCCATCCCCGAGACCGGCGGCAAGGGACACACAATGACGTCCGCTCCCATGGCATCGAGCGAGCGAAGGCCGGCGAATAGCCGCTGCGCCAGTTGCCGATCGTTTCCCCAGCTTCCCCAGTCGTAGCAGACACCGGAAAACTCCGCGGGCAACGGCCAGTCTGTGGGCAGCATGATTCCGACAGTCACCCATGGCTGGGATTTTTCGACCACGGTCTGGAGCCACTGGGTGTGCAGCTTGGCTTCCGTATCTGCTGCCAATTCCACCGGAAAGACGCGGGCTTTCGGTGCGTAATGGCGCATGTCCACTCCGGGCGAGGGAAGAGATTCCGGGGGGGTCGTCACGCTGGTGGACGGAGGCTGATACAAAGCGACGGGGCCGGCAACCGCCTCAATCTCTTCCACGGAAATGGCGCCGGGCCGATAGAGGATGATCCCCTGCTCGCCCACCTCGAGCACGGTAGACTCCACACCGCACCATGCGGGACCGGCATCGAGCACCATGTCGATTCGTCCGTCGAGATCCTCAAGCACGTGTTCAGCCGTGGTCGGACTGGTATGGCCGAAACGATTCGCGCTGGGGGCGGCAATGGGAACTCGCGCGGCTGCGATCAAGGCCAGAGCAACCGGGTGCGCGGGCATGCGAACGCCTACCAACGCACGGCCGGCGGTAACGATGGGCGGAATCGTGGGCTGCCTGGGCAAGAGGAGAGTGAGTGGGCCCGGCCAAAATTTCGATATGAGTTTGCCCACTAATTGATCGGCTCGCACCCGACCTGCACCTGATTCGATGCGCCGGGGAACGCGGACAGCGACCTGCTCCAACATGGCTCGATCGGCAACGTGCACAATCATGGGATCCCATGCCGGTCTTTGCTTGGCAAGGAAAATACCCTCGACTGCGATCGGATCCAGCGCATTTGCCCCGAGGCCGTAGACGGTTTCCGTGGGAAAGGCTACCGTGCCGCCTGCACGAAGAACCTCAGCAGCCTGGGCAAGGGCGGCTTGCGCCTGCGGAAGCGTAAGCGTGTCGGCGGAAACGCTGAGGCGGATTGTGTTCTTTCCTGTCATCTGGTTGTTGCAAGTCGCCCCGGGAAACAACGCGACGTGCCCGTCCTTCATCCTAATTCGTCCGCGGAAATTCCAACCGGCAAGCCGCTTGCGAGCTGACTGCCTCGTGCGAGACTAGTGGTATGTTCGCGGAAACTGGAACCGGCAAGATGGAAACCGAGATCAAAGTACGACTGGAGGATCGCGATGCCTTTACAGGGCAGTTGCCCGGTCTGGGATTTCATTTGATGACCGCGGAAACCATGGAACGCAACGTATTGTTCGATACGCCGGAGAACGAGTTGCGGCAACGCGGAGAGCTGCTGCGGATCCGGCAGTATGGAGACCGATGGATCCTGACCCACAAGGCGCCCGCAGGAAATTCGCAGGCCAGCGCGCACAAGGTGCGGGCGGAAACAGAAACGGAGATTGAGGACGGACGCCCGATGGCAGCCATCTTTGAGCAACTCGGGTACCAGCCTGTCTTTGTCTATGAGAAGCTTCGGACCGAGTGGGCTGACAACGAGGGACATGTGGTCGTCGACGCAACTCCGATTGGAGACTTCGCCGAACTCGAAGGCGAGCCCGGGTGGATTGACCGCATCGCTGCCAAGATGGGAATTACACCGGACCAATATCTAACGGCCACCTATGGGCAGCTCTTTCAGGAGTGGAAACGCGCGACACGTCATCCAGCCGCGAACATGACGTTTGCCGAGATCGACAATCAGGAAATCGCTTCCCGCGAGCGGTAGAGACATGTTTTCCTCGGCTGATTTTTTGTCATGGGAGCGAGTTTGGGTTATGGTCTCATGTGAGATGGATATTCTGCCAGTAGTCTCAGGGTAGTTCGACCGCAACCAGGACAGGAAAGGACTTTGATGCGATCCGGGCAAAAGGCACAGGTGCGAGTAGCAGGGAAACAACAGCGTGGAAACACGAAGAGCAACACCCGAAAGACTTCGGCCCCCATCCAATCCCGTGCCAGCGGGAAACGAAGCACTTCCTCTGCATTTTCGTCGAGCGCGCGAAAATCCAAAGCCGGCGACAAGGTTGCAATAGTTTCTTCGAAGCTTGCCTATCAGGGACCCTTGTTCGACGTGTATACGGATTATGTGCGCGAGCCGAAAGGAGACACGGCGAGGCGTGATGTGATCCGACACTCCGGTTCTGTGGTCATTCTGGCGGTCGATGCTACGGAAAATGCAACCGATCCGCTGATTGTAGTGGAGCGTCAGTATCGCCATGCCGCTGGCCAGTATATGTGGGAGATTCCAGCGGGCCGCAAAGAGCCGGAAGAAGCGACGCTGCCGGGCGCAAAACGCGAGCTTCTGGAGGAAACCGGCTACCGCGCCAAGCGATGGACCAAGGTGGCGCGATTTTATGTGAGCCCGGGATTTCTGGGCGAATGGATGCAGGTGTATCTCGCCGAAGGATTAAGCAGCGGAGAATGCGCGCCGGACGACGACGAGTACATTGAGCACCGGCAGATTCCACTGTCGCAGGCACTGGAGTGGGTGGAAACCGGAAAGATAATCGACGCTAAGTCCATCATTGCAATCCTGCTGTATGTGCGGCGTCGCGCGGCAGGCACTCTTTAAACGACCTGATCGATCAACTGACAATCAAATACACGCGAAAGTTGCATCTCCGTCGCAGTGGTAGCGACGAGCAACTCCTAGGTCGCTGTGACCGGTCTGATCCCACATCCGTGCGGCAGATCGTTATCCAAGCTCGGACGGAACTAAACGGCTCGCTGTGCCGGACGCATTATTTTTTTCCTACCTCTAACAATTTTCCGCAGCCTGCGTCTATATCGGCAGGATCCCCTCGTGGTTTCCGATCTGTATTGGAGAGGTGTGTGCTCCGTGTCTCAGCATAAAGGCAAAGTGAAGTGGTTCAATAATGCAAAAGGATTCGGGTTCATTGGGCGCGACGATGGCCCTGATGTGTTCGTACACTACACCGCGATTCAAACCGAAGGGTACAAGAGCCTGAAGGAAGGCGACGATGTTGAATTTGACATCGTACAGGGAGAGAAAGGACCCCAGGCAGACCAGGTATTGCGGCTGGAAAGCACGCTGCATAGCTGAAAAAAGCATACCGAATCAAGTTCCCGCAGCGGCGATCGATTGCATGGGCCCGTGCAGGTGTGCGCAAATCTTCGGCTGCCCGACAAAAATGAGCGGCCTTAGAACGCGCTGGCGGGCAATGTGTACAAGCCGCCTAGAAAAACCCGGCACAGTGCCGGGTTTAATTTTTCGATTGGGAGTGCGATGATGCCTTCTTAGAACGGATTTTTTCGTTATCTCATCGCCATGGAAAATCGCCAAATTGCACAAATTCTCTCGGATACGGCGGATCTGCTGGAAGTGAGCGCAGCGGATTCGTTTCGCATCCGGTCCTACAGACGTGCTGCGGAGGTGGTGGAATCGAGCACGGTTTCTGTAGGCACGCTGGCAGCGGAGCCGAAAAGGCTGTTGGAACTGCCCGGCATTGGCAAAGGCATGGCGGCCAACATTGTGGAGTTGGAGCAGACAGGGACGTTGCGTCAGCTGGAAGAACTGCTGGCAAAATATAAACCGTCCATGCTGGAGCTGTTGCGGTTGCCTGGTATGGGGCCAAAAACGGTGGCCCTCTTCTGGGACGCAGCCCAGATTTCCAGTATCGATGAGCTGGAAACGGCAGCTCGCGAAGGCCGGCTGAATCATCTGCCCCGATGCGGCCCGAAACAAGTTGCAAAACTATTGCAGGGAATCGCTGACTACCGCAAACATGCGGGACGGTTCCGCCTGGACGAGGCCGAGCTGGCGGCGGAGAAACTGACGGAATATCTGGGCAGTTTTCCGGGAATTGAGCGGGTGACGCCGGCAGGTTCCTTGCGGCGCGGGCGCGAAACGGTTGGGGACCTTGACTTTCTGATGACTGGCCCGGCCTGCGCGGAAGACCGGGTGGCTGCCGTGGCGGAGTATGTGGCGGCGTATCCTCCCATTGCCGACCTGATTGGAAAGGGACAGAACAAGGTAAGCTTCCGCTTGCGCCAGGGGCTGCAGGTGGATGTGCGTGTGCTGCCGGAAAAAAGCTATGGCGCCGCTCTGCAATACTTTACCGGCTCAAAGATGCACAATGTGGCGCTGCGCCAACGGGCCCTGAAGATGGGTTACACACTGAACGAGTACGCGTTAACGCGGTTGGAGGATGGCAGAGAGCTTCCCAGCAGCTCGGAAGCGGAAATCTATTCAGCCCTGGGCCTGGACTGGATTCCGCCGGAGCTGCGCGAGGATCTGGGGGAGATTACGGCCGCGGAACAACATCGGCTGCCCAAGCTGATCGAGCAGGCTGACATACGCGGCGATCTGCACATGCATACCGATGCGACGGACGGGAAAAATACCATTCGCGAGATGGCGGAGGCAGCGCTTGCGTGCGGCTACAGCTATATCGCAATCACGGACCACTCGAAAAATCTGGCCATGACGAATGGGCTGGATGATGCACGCGCTCTGGAGCATATCGCGCGGATTCGCGCGGTGGACCGGGAAATGGCGGGTCGAATCCGTGTTTTTCCCGGCATCGAAGTGGACATTCTTGCCGACGGCGCGATGGATCTCTCTGACGATGTTTTGGCGCAGATGGATGTAGTGGTGGCCAGCGTGCATTCTTACTTCAACCAGCCGGCCCAGCAGATGACGGAACGTATTCTTCGGGCGCTGGAAAATCCCTACGTACGCATTCTGGGACATCCAACCGGGCGCCTGCTGCTGCGACGAGAACCCTATGCGTTCGACCTGGATGCCGTCCTTCTTCGCGCAGCGGAATTAGGCGTGGCCGTCGAGCATAACGCCTACCCCGACCGCCTGGATTTGAATGATCGCAATTTACGGCGAGCAAAGGAGTTGGGTTGCAAAATTGTGGTGAATACGGACGCCCACCATACCTCGCATCTGGAGAAAATGCGCTACGGCATCCGTCAGTTGCGCCGGGCAGGATTGCAGGCCGGCGATGTGTTAAATACGAGGTCTGCCGAACAGTTATTACAGGAACTTCGACCACAAATTCAGTGAACGTTTTTCTGCTGATTTCTCCAGATTCCGAGTAAACTGCTTGCAACCATGAATACACCGAATACACCTGATTCGCAGCAGCCAAATTCGCAGACCCCAAATGTCGGCGCGCTCGAAATGGAGGAGATCGAGCCACAAGAGCCCTGGCGTCCTCTTGTGGTACCTGCAATTGTCGTAACGATTGGGCTTGCGATTGCGTGGGCGTTGTTTGCGCATTTTGGACAGGCGAAGCCGGACGCTTCGGGTGCGGTGCTGCGAGAAGTGGCCTACCCAGTGCAGGTGGATGCCGGGAATTCGCAGACCGGACCAGGGTTGCCCGGCCTCGTTCCGGCGCAGAATGAAACGGTTCTGCTGGTTCAGGCGCGGGTCACAAACATCAGCAAAGATCCACTGACGATCTTCGATCTGATTTCAGATGTCAAGATGAAAGGCGAATCCAGCCAAAGCTCTGCGGCGTTGCCGGAGGACATCGATCGCTTCATGCAGCGTTTTCCTGAGTTGAAGCAAATGAGCATGCAGCCGTTGGCGCGCCATCAGGTCATCGCCCCAGGGCAATCGGCGGAGGGGTTGATGGTTTTTGCTTATCCGTGGACCAAGGAACAATGGGACCAACATAAGGCCGCCCAACTGATTGTCAGTTTTCAACACGCACGTACGCTGGTTCTGCCGCTGCAATAACACACTGCAGACTCCTGCACGTCTCGAGAAAGCTGCGACATACGTCGCTATCGACTGAAAATCTTTTTGGGCCGACTCGCATCCGGATCTGCCATCGTTCCTTAGAAATTAAGGGGCGAAAGATTTGGGCATGTTTTTCGGCGCCGACAAATACCCGGAAACCTGATTTTTGCCAATGCGATTGATGACAATTTCAAACAGCATGGGCGGGTTCCCGGTGTAAAACTGCAGCGGCTCGTCGAGATCGCGATTCTTCTTTTCCAAGCGCTTGTCATCGGAAAAAACATAGAGCGTATATCGCGAGTGTTTGGTATCGGCCTTGTGCAACTGCAGCTTAATAATGGAGACAGGGAGCGGCGGCTGCCCCTTGTGCAGGGTGAATTCAATATAATTGCGATCTCCCTGGTGTTTCAGGTAATTGAGTTGCTCAGTATTGGTAGCGATCAGGCCACTCTGAACGCCCATGTCCCCGATGACTGTATGCAGCTGCTGTTGAGTACTGGCTAGCTGCTGCTTGGTATTGGCAACGTCTTGCTTGACTCCTCCCACGGCAGTTTGCACGTTGGAGACCGCATTGGTAACGTCGCTCACTTTTTGACGAGTTGCTGCTTCCTGCTGGGCGATCCGTGTGTCCGCCAACTCCTGTTGACGCAGGATGCCCTGGGCGCGCAACTCAATCTGATTCTGCGTGATCCCAAGCTTGGCGCCGAATTCTTCATTGGTGGCGTGAAGCTGCCGCCAAAGGTCGGCCTGTTGCGCAGCCAGATGCTCGACACGTTCCCGCGACTGGGTCAATTGCGCCGCAGTGGCGTCCAGGCGATTTTGCAGAGAATAAGTCCACGCCAGTGCGCCGATGGCGAGGAGGAAAGAAAGCCCGGCAATCAAGATCAAAAGACCGGAAGGAGACCGCTCTTCCCCATATACATCACCTTCGGGCATTCCTAGATGGCTCCTTTCCACAGTGGGACGCGCCATGAGCGAAAAACGCGACTCAAGATCTGTTCCTGGAGGCGCAACGGCACACCCTAGGTTTTCACAAAACAGCGCCGCGGACAAATGACGTGAGTGTCGGAAACGGTCCGCGAGTCTGTGTAATATGCATGACGGCGTGATGACAAAACAAGGTGTCCGGTCATAAGCGACGAGAAAGTAATTACGAAGCTGTCGATCCATGGAAAGCAGGATGCCCCCGTTGCTACCTGGACGAGGAGGGTTGCTTGCGCCGACTCACCCGGTCAGTATGGAAGCGACGAGAATGACGAACGTCCTTCTCGCGCTGTAAGATCGTGAAAGACGGGTCTGGCGCGCGTCGTTACCGGATTCCATGAAAAAATTCTGGAGAAAATGAATATGTCTACGACTGCCGTGGCACGCGGATTGGAAGATATCGTTGCTTCCAATTCCGGTATCTGCTTGATCGATGGAGATGCGGGCGTCCTGGCCTATCGCGGCATCGATATTCACGAACTTGCGGAAAAATCGACATTTCCCGAAACAACTTACCTGCTGTGGTTCGGGCGTCTGCCCACGGAAAAGGAACTGGCGGAATTCAATCAACATCTGGCTTTGAGCCGCGTGCTGCCGCCGGAGGTGGTCCAACTGCTAGAAGCGTTACCGAAAAATGCATTGCCCATGGCGGTGCTGCGTACCGCGGTTTCCGCGCTAAGCATGTATGACCCTGACCAGGAAGTTATGTCGGACGAAGCCAACCTGCGCAAGAGTTTTCGGTTGACTTCGCAGATTCCCATGATCATCGCGACCTATGATCGCATTCGCAAGGGAAAATCGATTGTCCCGGCTGACCCATCGTTGAGCCATGCAGGCAACTTCTTGTGGATGTTAAATGGCGAAAAACCTTCACCAACCGCGGAGCGGGCCCTGGACGTGGCGTTGATTCTGCATGCCGATCATGAATTGAACGCGTCGACCTTCACCGCCCGTGTGATCGTTGCCACACTGTCCGATATGCATTCCGCGATCACTGGGGCCATTGGCGCATTGAAGGGATCGCTGCATGGCGGCGCGAATGAGGCCGTGATGCGCATCCTTTTTGCGATCGACAAAGCGGGTGCGGACCCGGTGGAATACGTTCGGCAGATGCTGGCCGACAAGAAGAAAATCCCCGGCTTCGGGCATCGCGTGTACCACACGGAGGATCCGCGCGCGACGCATCTCCGCCGCATGTCGGAGGACCTGGGACGGGCCGATGGCAATCCCAAATGGTTCGATATGTCGCGCAAGGTGGAACTGTTTGTGAAGCAGGAAAAGAAGCTGAATGCCAACGTGGATTTCTATTCGGCTTCGACCTACACCACGCTAGGCATTGATGTGGATCTGTTCACCCCGATTTTTGCCGTCAGCCGCATTGCCGGCTGGGCCGCTCATGTCATGGAGCAACTGGACGACAATCGGCTGATCCGCCCGCGCGCCGAATACATTGGACCGGCTTACCCGAACAAGTACATTCCGCTGGAGAGACGATAACTCCATCGGTTGCCGACCGCCTTACGTCTTGACCGTGTTATGGCGTGTGAATCTTGCGGCAGCAGCAGACGGACTTCATCCATATTCCAGGGCTCGAGAACGAGGGAGAATGAGATGCCTTCCGTTCTCGGCATCCGTGCGCGGAAATAATAGTCCGTTTGATCTAGCTTCCCATTGAGCTAAAATGCCGGCGGCATTGCAGCCACCTTCACCCAACAACTGTAAAACTCAAGTTTGCACGCGCGTGGGGACAATATCTCTAAGACTCACTCCCTTTCCCACTCTATGACAGAATAGAGAGTTTGGCTGAGGCCGTTGCCGATGAGTACGAATCTCCTTCGCTCCGCCTTGATTGAGTTGTCCCAGAACAAACCATTGCGAGCCTTCGCGGAAAATTCGCGCATAGGGCAAAAAATGTCGGGACGCTTTATCGCCGGCATGCGCGTTTCCGATGCATTGCAGGTTGCGCAAACACTGAATCGTGATGGCATCCCCGTTTCGCTCGACAGCCTGGGAGAAAATGTAACCACCGAGCTGGAGGCGCAGCAAAGCGCCGAAATCTACCACCAACTGCTGGATGCGATTGAAGAACGCGGCCTGCAGGCCAATGTGAGCGTGAAGCTGACGCAGATGGGGATGGATCTTGACCCCTCGATTGCGCGCCGCATCGTCTGCGAGCTGGTCGATCATGCTGCCAGTGCCAATAGTTTTATTCGCGTGGACATGGAAGGGGCCGAGTACACCCAGGCAACCATCGACCTGACACGTGAATTGCATGCCATGCAAGGCCATGGCGGACACATTGGGACCGTGCTGCAGGCGTACCTTTATCGGTGCGAAAATGACGTTCGCTCGCTGGTGGGCGACGGCATTCGCATCCGCCTCTGCAAGGGAGCGTACAAGGAACCGCCCACCGTGGCTTTCCCGGACAAGAAGGACGTGGATGCCAATTATGTGAAGCTGATGAAGATTCTGTTGACCAGCGGAATTTATCACGGCCTGGCGACACATGACGACGGCATTATCCGCGCCACGAAGAGATTTGTGGCGGAGAAAGGCATCGACAAACACAGCTTTGAATTTCAGATGCTGTACGGCATCCGCCGCGATCTACAAACATCTCTGGTGAAGGAGGGCTACAACATGCGCGTCTACGTTCCGTTTGGGAAGGAATGGTACCCATATTTCATGCGTCGGCTGGCGGAACGTCCCGCAAATGTTCTATTCGTTGCCAAGAATTTTTTTTAGTGAGCCAAACATTACGCCAGGAGTTCTGGAACGCAAAGGCTTTCGCTGCCAGTCTCAATGCCCATGGGGCGGGTTGGCACTTCTCAGTACTAGTCTTCGTCGTAACGTCGAGAGCGACGATCGCCTCCGCGCAACAGATCCATGGCGGTGCGAATGGTATTCATCCAGCCGCCAATCTGTCGCAAGGGCGCCATAATGTTGTCTTGAATAGTGCGGGTGCCGCGAGCGATGCCGTCCAGCGTGTCGGTTACCATGCCATCGATGCGGACAACCTGACGGCGGCTCTTGCCAGTGATATCTTCGACTACGCTGTCGATGTGATCCACCTGCTGGCGCAGGCGTTCACTGGCAGTTTGGACATTGGCAGTAATGGCCCGAATACGTGGAGACATGTCATCGAACAATTCCATTAAGTCCGATGCGGCATTCAGGACAGGGCGAACCTCATCGTGCAGTTTGTCCACCTGCTCCATTATTTTGCGTTGCGACGTCTTGGCAGCCACGGCGATCGCGAGCAAAAGAATCGTTTGCAATACCACGGCAAACGTAACAACTCCAGTAAACACAAGGAAAACCATGGATCCGGTTGGCATAGAAGCCCCCTAGTTGCGAAATTTGCACCTGCAGACCATTGGCCTCGACCGCCAGGCGAATCTGGGCTAGGTTAGCACCGGATCGGAGTGGCGTACGTAGAGGTGGAACCAATCGCGGCGAACTGCCGGGCTGAAAGCGAGACAGTTGGTTTCTTGGCACGCTTGCCGTTGAGATGCGCTAAAAGCGATTTTCGGCTGCACCGCCGTGAAAATCTTCCTCAATGTCGCGAGCTACCGAATTGTGCTCCGCATCTACTTTGTTGCCGCCCACGCGATCCACAATTCCACTCCAGCGCTCTCGGCTTTTTTCGGCGACTTCCCTGCCGCGCTCGGTAAACTCATTGATCTGGTTGCGGCTCCGGTCGACCACGGAATTGATCTGATCGCGCGCTTCTCTGCTGCGGCTGGCAACATATTCTTTGCTGTCTTTGGCGCTGGTAATCAGGCCTTCCCGCAGCTCCTTGCCAGCTTTCGGAGCAAATAGAACGCCCAGCAACGCGCCCAGTCCAAGACCCGCGATAAACCAGCCAATTCCAGTCGTTTCCTGTTCTGCCATTTGCTTATCTCCTTCGCGCGCTTGAGAATACGCGATCAATCTGGATAGTAGCAAAAGGATATAGGCCCGGCAATGCGCCTTTAGATTCCTGCACCATTCCTTCCCGAACAGCTTTTCGCTTCCGCAACGATCGTTCCGTGGCGCACAGACGATGCGCTTGAGCGTTGTCAGGCCTCGACGGTCTCCCTTCCATCGCGCATCTTCCTGGGATTTTCAAGTGCGGCGGCTATAGTAGAAGTAGAGCTGATCTCGGTTCAGGCGAGCGGTCGTCGCAGCTGGCCGATCGGAGACATCCTCCTTACCGCTCCCTACATCTGCATCTAAGCATATTGTTAAGGGAAATTCATGATCGATACTTCTCAGCAGCGCCCTTCTGGGTACCTGACGTTTACTCTGCATGCGCATCTGCCTTATGTGGTCAACCACGGCACATGGCCCCATGGTCTGGAGTGGTTGCTGGAAGCTGCCGCGGAGACGTATCTACCGTTATTGCGGGTCGTGGGCAATCTGGAACGCGACGGAATTGCACTGCGGGCTAACTTGAATCTCTCCCCGATTCTGCTGGAGCAGCTGGCGCATCCCGTGTTTCGCGCCGAGTTTCCGAAATATCTCAAGCGCAAGATTACCTCTGCGACAGAAGACGAGGCCTATTTCAACCAAAATGGCGAGCCGCACCTGGCGGAAACAGCCCGCTACTGGCGAAACTATTTTCTGGAGGCGTTGGACCATTTCGACACGTTGGGAGGAGATATTGTCCGCGGATTCCGCGAAGCCGGCGAGCGTGGCCTGCTGGACATCATCACCTGCGGCGCGACGCATGGTTATTTTCCGCTGCTAGGCACGGACGAATCGATCCGCGCCCAGGTGCAAACGGGGGTGGCGACCCATGAGCGGCATATAGGCAGGCATCCGCGCGGCATTTGGCTGCCTGAATGCGCCTACCGACCAGCCGGGATGTGGAGCTATCCGG
>JAJYSL010000118.1 GCA_021793595.1 Acidobacteriota bacterium | reverse complement strand
CAACGACAAAGGCTCTCGCAAGGATCTATCCACCTGGGCAACAAAGGTCGGGCACGAATTCCTGGGACTAATCGAAGCGGATGGCCATGACCGTCTCTTCGTTATGAGAAAGAAGTAACCACACAGGGGGGGATCGTGGCATGGATCCGTTTCATCCAAGCGGTCCCCGCAGTTGCAGATCAAAGTTCAAGATCGCGGCATGATGGCCGCGGTCGGGTAAGAGGTGTGGTATGGCCGATGTTTTCGTTCCTAAGATACTTGTGCTGGCCACTGAAAAGTGTGCCTATCCTGGCGCAGACGCGGTAGGCAAGGCTCATTTGGAATATCCCTCCAGCGTATACATTTTGCGGGTGCTCTCCCCGGTGCTGTTTCCAGAAGACTTTTATTTACGGACCTACAGCAAGGGAGTTGACGGCATCATCATCGCCGCTTGCGGTTCGGACTGTCCTTATCACGGGGCATACGAACGTCTGGCGGCGCGGATCGATCAACTGACAACCAATATGAAGAACGGTGGGTTGGAGATTGAGCGGATCCGACTAACGGCGATTTGCACGGTATGCATCAAGGCGTTCCTGAAGGAGATCGCGGAGATGACCGAGAACTTGGTCCGCCTGGGGCCCGTTAACTGCTCGCTGGCTGAGAAGCTCTACCACGAGTCGTTGCAGCGCCTGCACTCCACGGTGAATCCCGCGCTGCTGGGCGGAAACTTGACTTCAGAAAGGGTCTCGCTATGACACCGGCCATGGAACAAAGCAAAGCGTATCGTCCTGACGCCCTGGTGGTTGGAGGAGGCATCGCAGGCATGCAGTCGGCCCTCGATCTGGCCGATCAGGGGCTGAAGGTGATGCTGGTTGAGCGCGGCCCCAGTATTGGCGGACACATGATTGCGCTGGCCAAGGTCTTTCCCACGCTGGACTGCGCCAGTTGCATCACGGCGCCGAAGATGTCCGCGTCCTCACACCATGACAACATCAAGATTCTCGTAAACACCGAGGTGCAGGGAATCCAGACCATCGATGGCGTGCACCATGTGAAGTTGCTGAAGAAGGCAACCTACGTCAACTTCGACAAGTGCATCGGCTGCCGCCTCTGCGAGTACGCCTGCGATGCCGAGTATCCGGATCCGCTGGAAGAAGGCCTGGGTGCGAAGCGCGCCATCGGTGTGGCCTTCACCAATGCAATCCCGCAAAAAGCCGTGCTCGATCCGGAACTGTGCGCGACCTGCGGAACCTGTGCCCGCGTCTGTCCGACCGACGCCATCGAGTTCGACCAGCAGCCCGAGACCGTGATCGTCGAGACCGACGCCGTCGTGGTTGCATCCGGCTTTGCTCTCAACTCGCTGAACGTGAAGCCGCAGTACAACGCGATGCGCAGCAAGAATATTGTGTCTGGGCTGACGATGGAACGGCTGCTGGCGCCGCACGGTCCGTATGGGCGCGTGCTTCGCCCCTCCGACGGGAAAATCCCCTCTTCCGTCGCCTTCGTTCAATGCGCAGGTTCCCGCGATGCTTCGATCGGAGTGTCGTATTGTTCGCGCGTCTGCTGCATGTACGCCATCAAGCAGGCTATGTTGCTCTCCGGCGCCCTGCCCATCGCGGACATCACCATCTACTACATGGATATTCGCGCCTTTGGCAAAGGCTATGAGCAGTTCTATCAGAACGCCAAAGCGATGGGTATCAACTTCGTGCGCGGCAAGGTGGCGCGCATCGATCCAGTGGACGATGGCGATCTGGTGCTGCACGTGGAGACGACGGAGGACCCAGCGAACTTTCTGCAAGAACGTCGGCACGACCTGGTAGTCCTTGCGCAGGGAATGCTGCCGGAGTGGGATATGTCCGGGACCACACCCGTGCGTCGGGCGGCGGACGGCTTTGTCGCCACGCCGATGCTGACTTCGCCAACCCTCACGACAGCGCCGGGCATATTTGTCGCCGGGGTCGCAGCCGGCCCCAAGGACATCGTGGACACCATCGCGGAGGCAGGCGCTGCTGCGATGCAGGTCAGCCAATATCTCTATCAGAAGCGGTTCATCGCCATGGATCAGACGCAAGAAGCGGTTCTGGTTGGATAAGGAACAAGGGACAGAAATAGAACCTCGAGGAAAAATGTATGAGCGACAAAAATGGTTTCATCCAACAGCCGAGCACACAAGACCTCGATCTGGTATGCGGAACTCTGGAAGAGGACGAGGCGCTGCTCGAATCGGACGCAACCTATATGAAGCAACACTCTGCCGTGAAGCAGCAACTGGAGAGGGCCCAGCAGCAACGCTCCGATCTGCCGCCGGAGGTAAGAGTCGGAGTCTATATATGCCGCTGCGGCGGCAACATCTCCGATGTCGTCGATGTCGAGCGGGTAGCCGAAGTCGTCAGCCTGATTCCAGGAGTCGTCACGGCCAAGGTAAACACCTTTTGCTGTTCCGACCCAGGCCAGCAAACCATCACCGCCGACATCATCGAGCAAAATCTCGACCGCGTCGTGGTGGCCTCCTGCTCGCCGTCTCTGCATGAGCAGACCTTCCGCGGTGCGGTCTCCCGCGCCAACCTGAACCCCTATCTCTACGAGCAGGTGAACATTCGCGAACAGGGTTCATGGGCGCATCGGCACGATCCCGAAGGAGCCACGCAACTCGCCATCCAGATGATTACTGCCGCTGTCGGCAAACTGCGCTATTCCATTCCACTCGACCAGATCAAGCTCCCCAACCATCGCAAGGCTTTGGTGATTGGCGGTGGCATCGGCGGGATGAAGGCGGCCGTGGACATGGCAGGCCGCGGCATTCTGGTGATGCTCGTCGAAAAGTCCGATCGTCTCGGCGGCCGACTGAATGAACATGGACGCGTCTATCCATCCGAAAGGTTGGCCAGCGAATTTGTAACCGAGCTGATCCAAAAGGTGCAGGCCAACAAGAATATCGAAGTCCTGCTGAACAGCAACGTCACGGAAGTGAACGGCTTTATCGGAAATTTCCGCACGGTGATCACGGGACCTTTCGGGCCCGCAGGCGCCACTGCGTCGACCGACGCACTGGTCGGCGCCATCGTCATGGCAACCGGCTTCCGTCCGTATGTTCCGCGCGACGGCGAGTTCCTCTATCATGAGGATCCCTGCGTGCTGACGACGCCGGAGTTCATCCGGTTTTCCCAGAGCCTCGACCCCGGCGCTAAGGACATGGTCTACCAGGGACGTACCATTCGCAGCCTTGCATTCCTGCACTGCGTCGGCAGTCGGCAACTGGATGGAGTCCACGAACCGCAACCCGACGGCACCTTGAACACCTACTGCTCGCGCGTTTGTTGCAGCACCATTCTGCAGCAGGCACTCGCTGTCCGTGAGCGCTTCCCGAAAATCCGTGTCTACGACTTTCATCGTGACATCCGCACCTACGGGCGCGGAGAAGAGGATTACTACATCAATGCCTCCAAGGCCGGAGTCGTCTTCTTCCGCTTCAATGGCGAGGACCCGGTCAAGGTGGAGCGCAGTGGGCACGCTGGCGGCAAAAAGGCTGCTCCCCTGACGGTCACTGTCAAGGACGCTCTCACCTGGGGCGAGGAACTGGAAGTCCCCGTGGACATGGTGGTGCTTGGTGTGGGCATGATGCCCAGTCACATCGAAGACCTGGTTGAGAGCATCAAGCTTCCGACCGGTGAAGACCACTTTCTACAGGAGGTTCACCCCAAACTGCGCCCGGTTGAGGTGGCTGTCAACGGCGTACTGCTTGCGGGCACGGCGCAGGGTCCGATGAATATTCAGGAGACGCTGAATGCCGCGAGTGCCGCAGCAGTCAAGGCGGCCTCAATGTTTGCCAAGGATGTAGTGGAGCTGAATCCCTTTGTGGCGGTCGTCGATGCGTCGCGCTGCACCGGCAACGCGATCTGCGTCACGCAATGCGACTACGAAGGCGCGCTGAAGATGGTCGAAGTTGAGGTCGACGGACGCAAGGTGCAACGCGCCGAGGTGAATGCGGGGCTTTGTTCCGGTTGTGGTGCCTGCGTCCCGGTATGCCCCAGTCGCGCCATCGATGTCGATGGCTGGCGCCTGGATCAGTACGATGCGATGGTGGACGGCCTGGTCGCCGACGCTCTTCACCCACAATGCGGTGTAGAAGAACTGGTGCACCTGGGTTGACCCGTGCAGCTGAAGGGAGAAATCGACAATGGCAATGAAGACACTCACGGCTCAGCAGAAAAAGGCTCTCGCCACTATGCGCGAGCGCATGGGCGGTATCAGCGAGCAAAAGAAACAGCACGCGAAGCAGTTGAAAGCCGCGCGTAAGGCGATCATTCAGATGCTGACGGAGAAACCGGCCACGGTTCCCGAGATCGCCGCGGCATTGAACATGCCAAGCGACGAAGCCCTGTGGCACCTGACGGGGATGCGCAAATATGGACAGGTCGCCGAAGCCGGCGAAGCGGGCGAGTACCTCTTGTATGCGCTCGTCGTCAGGGAAGAGACCACAACGAGTCACTAGAAACAGAGTGCGAGGGATGGCAATGGCACACCCAATCGATGTTGCATTGATGGACAAGATCAAGAAGCATGGCCCGGGCGGCACGCTGGATGTGAGCGCCTGCTTCAACTGCGGAAACTGTACTGCCGTCTGCCCGCTGGCAGAGGATTCGTCCGGCTTTCCGCGCCGCGTCATTCGCATGGCGCAAGTGGGCATGGAAAAGGAACTGTTGGCCGATGAAGATATCTGGCGCTGCTATGCCTGCGGCGAATGCACCGAGACCTGTCCGCGCGAAGCAGACCCGATGCAATTTATGGCAGCGGCTCGCAGTTACGCCATCTCCCGTTATGATGCGACCGGGCTGGCCGGCTGGATGTATCGCTCCGCAGCCGTCAACATCCTGGTTTTCCTGTTGTTCTCCGCGTTCTTCGCCCTCTTGCTGCTGTCGCACAAAGGCGGGTTGGAAATGGGCGGCAACGGCGCAATCTTCAGCGGCATCGGCTCCTCCCGGCTCTTCCAGTTCATACCCGGCGAGTGGGTCCACAGCATCGGCGTTGCGCTGTTTGCTGTGATCGGCGTCAGCCTGGCCTTTGGCGTTTTCTCCATGATCTACAGGGTGATGAGAAAAAAGAATCACACCGGTGAGCGGCCGGCATTTCCGCTCGCGGCGCTCCTTCCCTCCCTCTGGCTGGCTGTGACGGACGCTCTCAATCATCGCCGCTTCCGCAATTGCGAACAGACAACGGAACCCACCCATGAGCCCGTCTATCGGCGCGCCTGGTTCGTCCACGGCACCATCATGTGGGGCTTTCTCGCGATGCTGATTGCCACCACACTTGATTTTCTCTTCAAGCCAATCGGCTCACCTGTGCCACCTTGGTATCCGATGCGTCTCCTCGGACTCCTGGGCGGCCTGGCCTGCCTCTACGGCTTAACCATTGCCATCTCGCGCAGGATCAGCGCGAAAGAATCCCCGTACGATAAGAGTTCCTTCTCCGACTGGTTCTTCCTGTTGCTTCTTGCGGCCACCGTCCTTACCGGACTGCTGACCGAGATCGTCGTTTACATGCCGCATCCGACCTTGTTCGGATACACAATCTTCCTCACCCACATCATTCTGGCAATGGACATCCTGATCATGCTGCCCCTGACAAAATTCGCGCACGTCCTCTACCGGACGCTGGCCCTGGCCCTCCACGAGTGGGCCCTGGCGCCGGCTCCACAAAAAACCACGGCTGCCGTCAGCAATGCCTAACGCCGTACGCAAAGGAAAGCCAATCATGCCTGACACACTTACAGAAGTCGATTTCAAGAATGCGCTGGATACACTCACCGCCCGCGTGGATGCGATAGAACAATCAGCGGGCAACGACCACCTCTCCATCGGGGTGATGACGGGAAATCTCGACACCACCATAGCGGCCTTTATTATTGCCTTAGCAGCGACCGCCTATGACATCAAGGTGGACATGTTCTTTACCTTCTGGGCCGTGGCTGCGTTGCGCGATCCAAAAAAGGCGCCTCCGAAGAAATTTATGGAAAAGATGTTTGGCTGGATGCTGCCGCGCGGCTCCGGGGCGCTCCCCCTCTCGAAGATGCAGATGGGCGGCATTGGCCCAAAGATGATCCGTTCGATCATGAAGCAGCACGGAGTCAAGTCCCTGGAGCAACTGATGCAGGAGGCCGGAGAGTATGGCATCCAAATCCACATCTGCGAAATGTCGATGGATCTGATGGGTTTCAAGCCGGAGGAGATGATCGACTATCCGCACCTCGATTTTGTTGGAGCCGGCAGCTTTATTCAAATGATCAGTGAATCGAAACAGGCGTTCTTCCTATAACGGAAGGAACGCATCCGCAGTGCTGATAGGGGATTTTAGGCTTCATCAACAAGCAGATGGAGATTCTAAACGGCTTCCAATTTCCACTCGGAGGCCGTTTTTGCGTTTTGTGTAAACTCGTGCCAGTCATGGAGAAAGAGTTTTGTGGCCAGAAGTACTCCAGGCTCTCCAGCGACGCTTGCATCATTGGTTGGCGCCAGATGTGTGCAGATCGTGGTCGTTCCTGCATCCACGTGGTCGAATCTCTCATGGCGGATTGCCGCCGAAGCTCAAAGTGAATCCCGTTCGTGTAGCTTTGGACGCGGTTGACCCGAAGACATGCAATCGGCTCCGGCATTGCGATCCTGGCAAAGCGCCGCACGCATCCACGCTGTATACGGCACTAGGATGGTGTAGTATTTTTTTTGGCCAGTATCGATTTAGCCTCTCTATAAAATAATTCGTGCATATGCACGCGCACGGACGAGAAGCACGCATCCCGCCCCAAACCCATTCAGCTCCATCGGCGGAAATTTCATGCGAAACAAGATCAATCGTCGGGCTTTTTTACGCGCGATTGCAGTGCTGTCAGCGTCAATGATTGGCCGCAAGGCCATGGCCGCTTCTGCTCCAAACAGGGGTGCTTCGTGGAGTGGAAAGATCAAGGGCTTGGGCGAGAGTGGGAATGTATACGAAGAGCTGGGATTAACCACGGTGATCAACGGCCAAGGGACCATGACCTACCTTGGGGGATCGTTGATGCGGCCGGAGGCGGAAGCCGTCATGAAGCTCGCCTCTTTGCACTTCGTCAATATTAATGATCTGGAAGCCGCGGCAGGGAAACGTATTGCCGAAATGCTCAAGCTGCCGCAAGGCTATAGCGCACTCGTCACTTCCGGAGCTGCATCCGCCATTCAAAATGGCTACTCTGGAATTCTGACCGGAAGCAATGAGACCTATATCAAACAGATTCCGGACCTCACGGGACTCAAGTCAGAGGTCATTATTCAGAAAGCGCATCGCAGTCCCTGGAATCATCAGATTCGTGCTACCGGAGTCAAGATGGTTGAGGTAGAGACGGTAGCCGATGTGCACAACGCCATCAGTGAGCGGACCGCTGCCATGCATTTTTTAAATTTGGCGGATCCAGATGGACAGATCAAGAGGGAAGAATGGTTGAAGTTGGCTCATGCGGCGAATCTTCCCGCGTTTATTGACGCGGCAGCGGACACTCCGCCAAAATCGCATCTCTGGGATTACGCAAATATGGGGTACGATCTGATCTCATTCAGCGGCGGCAAAGCAATGCGCGGTCCGCAGTGTACGGGTCTGCTCATTGGTCGCCAGGAAATGATCGGCAATGCACTTCTGAATATGAGCCCCAACGAGGATACGCTGGGCCGTCCAACTAAAGTTGGTAAAGAAGAAATTGTTGGCATGCTGAAGACGTTGGAGCTTTATTTGGCTGAAGATGAGCAAGCCCTTGCAAAAGAGCAATGGAGGCAGCTGGATACAATTGCGAACAGGGTCACTAAACTCGCGGGAGTTACGGTGACTCGACACGTTCCGGAGATCGCGAATAATTTTCCAACTATCCAGATCCACCTAGATCCCAGCAAGTTTTCCATTGACGCACGTCAGGTGAATCGAGAACTTGCGAGCATGAAGCCATCCATTGTTCTAGGTGGAGGCGGAAATCACGAGAACAGCGCCATTGGAATTACTGCGATCGTGCTGCAGCCCGGACAGGATCGAATAATTGCCGATGCCCTGTCGAAGGTCTTGCGAGAGCACCAGGTCTGACCGCGGCGAATGGAACTTAGACATATCGGAGGAATCACGCATTGCCAACTTCCGCAATAACTATTCAGTCGGTGCAGTAGGACGGGAACTAACTAGATCGTGTCAGCGGTAAGCAAGCATTAGAGAGGAACATATGACGACTTGCTATTCGCGCAGGTCCTTCTTTGCTCACGTTCGCACCGCGTTAGCCTCCATTGGAGTCTCAACCTTGACACCGATGCGCTTGTTTGGGGCGGAGCTTTCACCCCATGAAAACGATGGCGTCGACTACTACGCGAAACTTGGAGTGGAGGAGATCATCAATGCCGCCGGCACCTATACCTTTCTCACGGCAGCCGTCATGCCGGAGAGTGTCCAGCTGGCAGTTGCCAGAGCGGCGAAACATCCTGTGCGGCTGGAACAGTTGCAGCTAGCCGCCGGATCCTACCTGGCGAAACGGTTGCACTGTGAATCGGCCTTAGTGTCTGCCGGTGCAGCGTCCGCGCTGACGCTTGGAACCGCCGCATGTGTGACGGTGGCGAATGATCAAAGCGGCCGGCACATCCCGCCCCTTATCCCGCAAGGGATGGATTCATTGAAGAACGAAGTCATCATGCAGAAGGGGCACCGCTACGGATATGACCACGCATTATTGAGCTGTGGCGTTCGCATTGTCGAGGTAGAAACCCTCGATGAATATCGCGCAGCTTTCACCCCAAGAACGGTCATGACACATTTCTTCAACGCGGCTACAAGTGGAACGATCGGTCGGGAGGATTGGATCCGAGTTTCTCATGAACATAACGTCCCTAGCATGAACGATGCTGCTGCGGATATGCCCCCGATATCGAACCTTTGGAAATATACCCAAATGGGATTTGATCTAGTTTGTTTTTCCGGTGGTAAGGGCATTCGAGGTCCGCAGAATACGGGTCTATTACTCGGCAAGAAAGAGCTGATCGCAGCCGCAGCGCGGAATAATAATCCAATTGATAACGTGGTGGGTCGTGGACAGAAGGTGGCTAAGGAACAAATTGTCGGCATGGTGGCCGCCATCGACTGGCTCCTGAGCCAGACGGACGAAGAGATGGAAAGGGAGTTCCGTGGGCGCGCGCAGAGAATCGCCGACTACCTTTCTAGCGTACCTACGCTGACTTCACAGATCTATGTTCCTGAAGTGGCGAATCACGTTCCTACTCTTTTATTGCGGTACGATCAGCAGAAAGTGAAGATCGCTCCGCTGGAAGTAGCTGAAATGTGCCGTCATGGATCGCCGAGTATCGAGTTGCATCCGGCTACAGGTTCCCCGGAGGCTGGATTGCCATCTGACGCAAACACAATTGTGGTTGGCGTGTGGATGCTGCAGTCGGGTCAGGATGTGATCGTCGCCAAGCGGCTGAAGCAGATTCTGATGAATGCCGCGGGAACTCGAACTTCTTGAAGGTAAAGCGGCGCAAAAGAGGGACAAGAATCGAGTGCGATGAGACGGCTCAGTTTCTCTGGCCGAATGTGCGCTAAAAGGAGAATCGCGTGAGGAAGATGATCTGGGCCGCCGTGCTGACATGCATGGTATTGGGGACATCGCCGGTTTTCGGCCAAGTGAAAATGACGCGGCGGCAGATTCTGTTCTATACGTCGGGTTGGAAGGGCGAGCGATTCCCGGATGGACGTCCGAAATTGCCCGATGATCTGCTGAAACGGGCCGTCAATATGACGATTGAAGACATCTGGGATTTTCTGCGTGCTCATGGTTATGACAATCAGTTTGAGGGAGGTTGGCAGGCCCTTCACCCTAAGCAATCTTTTGCCGGTAGAGCGCTGACCGCGCAGTACATACCTTTACGTCCGGATATGGCCGCAGCGATCGCCGCCGAGGGCAAGCAGGAGCACCGCGTGGGCGACACCAATTCGTGGCCTATTGAGGAATTGCAGCCAGGCGATGTATACGTGGCCGATGGATTTGGGAAGATCATCGACGGCACCCTCATCGGGTCGAACCTTGGCAATGGAATTGCCGCCCGTAGTCACACGGGTTTTGTGTTTAACGCCGGGATTCGCGATCAGGAGGAAAACCGGGCGATTCCTAACTTCAACGGTCTCTATCGTGGCTATGATCCGTCAGCGTGGGGCCAAATGGAGCTGACGTCGATCAATGCTCCGATCCGAATTGGTCGAGCCGTGGTCTTACCGGGTGACCTGGTTTTGGCGAAACCGGAGGGGGTCATCTTTATCCCCGCAATCCTGGCTGAAGCTGCCATCAGTTCCGCTGAATTTACATCGCTGCAAGACGCATTCAATTTCGAACTGAATCGCGAAGGCAAGAACGGCGCGCAATTTGAGGGAGGGTGGACTCCGGAGAAATATGACGCCTTCGCAAAATGGATCGATGTTCACCCGAACATGCTGAAGATGCCGCGCAGCGAATTTGATGCAATGGTCGCGAAAGGGAAGCAGCGCTCCTCTGCGCGAAGCAATTCTTCTCGGGTTGCATCACCGTCGCAATAATCGCTCGTCATCGCGTGGCTTCTCCAGCTAGCCGAGCAGGAATACCATAGAAACTGATGAGTCTCTTCTTCGCTGCCGGATCGCCAACTACCGAATTGTCACCCGCCGAGGTGAAGGCGAGCTTGTTTCTCGCGCTCGAGAAACTTGGCCCTCGCAAGAAAGTCCTGGCCGTGCCCCCAGACTTTACGCGCATGCACTCCATGAGCGGCATGCTTACGGAGCACGCGTGGAATTATTACGGCGAAGCACTCACGGATGTGCTGCCGGCGCTGGGCACGCACAATCCAATGACCGAATATGAGATGCAGACCATGTTCGGACCCGTGCCCCACAATTTATTTCGCGTGCACGACTGGCGCAACGACGTTGTCACTCTGGGAGAAGTTCCACCCGAGTTTATCTACGAAGTCAGCGAAGGCAAGCTCCAGTTTCCGGTGCCCGTCCAGGTAAACAGACTGCTGAGAGACGGCGGCCATGACCTGATCCTGTCCATCGGTCAGGTGGTGCCGCATGAGGTTATTGGCATGGCCAACTTTAACAAAAACATTTTCGTTGGCACGGGCGGAGTTCTGGGCATACACCGCACCCACTTTCTGGGCGCGGTGTATGGCATGGAGCGCATGATGGGCCGCGCGGATACGCCGGTCAGGCGAGTTCTCAACTATGCCAGCGACCACTTCGCGCAGGATATGCCGATTGTTTATGTGCTCACCGTCGTCAGCAAGAATGCAGCTGGCAAGCTAGTCATGAATGGTCTCTTTATCGGCGACGATTTTGAGTGTTTTGAACGCGCGGCCGAGCTCAGTCTCAAAGTCAATTTCTTTATGATGGATCGGGAGATTCGCAAAGCGGTTGTCTTCCTGGATCCACGCGAATTCAAATCCACCTGGCTTGGCAACAAAAGCGTCTATCGCACGCGCATGGCGCTGGCCAATGGCGCGGAACTGATCGTCCTAGCTCCGGGTGTGCATGCCTTTGGTGAAGATGCTGCCATCGATGCGCTCATTCGCAAATACGGCTATTGCGGCACCCCAGCGACTCTCGAAGCTGTCAAGAATGACTCGGCGCTGGCCAACAATCTTTCCGCCGCGGCGCATCTAATCCACGGCTCCAGCGAAGGGCGGTTCACCATTCGCTACTGTCCCGGTCATCTGACTCGCGAGGAAATCGAATCTGCACACTTCGCCTATGGGGACTTGCGCGACTACTCCGCGAAATATGATCCTGCCAAGCTCACGGATGGTTGGAACATGGTTGACGGCGAAGAAATCTTCTTCATCTCGAATCCGGCGTTAGGGCTCTGGGCCTATCCGGGACGCTTCAGTCAGTAAGCTCGGGATTGTGCGGATTTGCATCTTCGCCCGCGGAAACTTCGCGGCTCTGCTGTGGTTGTCCGGCGCTATCCAACCCTGATAGAGATAGTTTCAACCTTGCAGAGGGCTCCCGGTAGCTACCACTGAATCTTGCCCGGAAAATATTCCTCGATAAGATCCTGATAATACGGAAGAATTTCCTGCATGTTCGGTTTTGCCGCACCCTTGGAGTACAGATCGTAGATCG
>JAJYSL010000117.1:741-12216 GCA_021793595.1 Acidobacteriota bacterium | reverse complement strand
TCTCTCGCTCCACCAGTCGTACGAAGGCACATGCAACCGCGGTATCGCCCGAGCCTGGTTCACCAACTGGCTGGCCTTCTCCTCCAGCGTCATCCGCTGCACCAGATCAGCCGCCCGCTGTTCCGGCGACAGATGCGGATTCATATAGGCAGGTTCCTGCGCCTTTGCTCCATTTCCCGCCATCAGCGCCAACACGCTCACGCAGCCCAGCACCACTCCACGCCAACTCAACTGGCTCATCGCAAACTCTCCCCTGCGGCACGGTCCGTTCCCTGTCCGGGGTTTCCCGCAACAATCCCGGCCCTTTTTTCCGCGAACTCAATCTACCGGCCAGGATTCTCTCTGTCAAGCTGTCGCAGAAATCTCTGGATTCAACATGGATCGATTTACTCGGGCGCTTTCCTCCACTACCAGAACTCGCGCCTCAGCGTTACGGTCATGCAAAGGTCGTCAGCCGGTCGCGTGAAATCGACTGCATCGCCCACACGCTGAGTCCATGCAGCGCACCAGCCTCACCCGTCCACTGCGGACTCAGAAGCTCAGCGCTTGTTCCCTCCGGATAAAACCGCACCGTACATGCAGCCTCGCCGTTCAGCACAACTTCCATCGCCGAGCCATCCACCCACACGCGCATCTCCAGTGGCTCCGCACTGCTTCCGTGCAGCGCAACGCGAGTTCCGTTCACCGTCACCTCAAGCGGCTTCTCCGGTAAAAACGCAATCCGTAGCCACGGCCTCTTTGCTTCACCCGTCAGCGCCAACTCCCAACCCGCGCTCCCGCGCGCAGCCATGCATCGCATCTCGCCGCAATAGCCCTCGATTCGTAGCTTTGCCAGCCGTTCGCGCAGTGTTGGCCCGTCGGCTACCGGCTCTGCGCGCTGCTCGGCTCCGCGCAGCGTCTCCGCCGCATCGGCTACCTGCATCCGCAGTCGACCATCCTCGCCCAACCTCAGCACGCGCGGCAGCGACATCAGTCCAGCCCATCCCGCAGCCTTGTATGCAGCCAGGGGACGAGTCTCCGGAATCCATCCCCACAGTATCCGCCTGCCTGTCGCATCCACTTGCGTCTTGGGCGCATAATACGACCCATAATCGAGCACGCCTGACTGCTCTGGCGCAAAACGCATCGCCGCCTCATCCAGTCGCCCGCTCAGCCAATATGCCTTGCCGTTCGTGGAGTAGATCAGCACGTGCCGTCGCGCACTTCCCTCACCCAACGCAAAAAACTCCGGGCACTCCCAGACCTCATTTGCATCCGACTTCTCCAGCGGAACCGCGATGCTGCCCTTGCGCTCCGCCAGAATGTGCAGGAACTCCCACTGCCGCAAATCGCGCGACCGATACAGCAGCACCCCGCCTTCACGCTCCCGTGTGCCCATGGCAAGCGTGAGATACCACCACTCCCCTTGCCGCCACGGTGAAGGGTCGCGAAACCCGTTCACCTGCATTCCCGCCGGCGGAGTGGCTATCACCGGCTCGGTCAGCTTGCGCCAGCGTCGCAGGCTCTGGTCTTCGCTGATGGCCAGGCACTGTGTCTCCAGCAGGCTTTGCGCTCCGTTTTTGATCGTCGCCTCAGCCTCCGGCACAGAACGCACGCCGGTGTACATCATCTGCACGTGCCCATCCACCACAGCCGCCGTTCCGCTGAAGACGCCCGCGCTATCCGGCCCGCCCGACGTCGGTGCCAGCGCCACCGGCAACTGCCGCCAGCGCACCATGTCCGCGCTCACCGCATGCCCCCAGTGCATATCGCCCCAGTACGCGCCATCCGGGTTGTACTGGTAAAACATGTGATACTCGCCGCGCCAGTAAACCGGCCCGTTCGGATCGTTCATCCAGTTAGCCACAGGCAGCAGATGATACTGCGGACGCAGCGGATCATGCGCCAGCCTTGCCGCCAGCGCATCCCGCACAGCCGCCGCATGCATTGCGTCAAGATGTCTCGGAAAAGATGCCGCAGCAGCCGTTCCCGCTAAACCCTGCACAAACCTTCTGCGATTCATCCCCAACATCGCTGCAATCCTGCTCAACGCGCGGTCACGTCCATCACCACGGGGATCGTATGCGGTGGCATACACGCACGGTTGTCGCAGGCCTGGTAGCGCAGCTTCGCCTGCACCAGATGCTCTCCACGCGTCGCCGTCATCATCCCGCGCACGGTAAACTCACCCGTATATACGCTCAGGTGATCCCCGCCGCCGGGCGCGCCCGCTACAGGCAGCAAAAAATCCTTCCCCGCAGGAAACTCCACCTCATCCAGCTTCACGCTGCCATCGGCGGGAAACGCGATCGTCGTCGGAATCATATCCTTGGTCTTTGGCACATGCGAATTGATGTGCAGTCCGGCCTTCACCTCAAAATGCATTTCGACCGGCGTCGCCTTACCCGCAGTTACCGTCACCTGCTCCGGATACATGTACCGCACCGCGTCTGTCGGCTTTGCGCCGCTCTTTTTCCCGGCATCATTCCACAGGTTTGCAAATGGATTCTGCTGCCCGGCCAGCGTCGCCAGTGCCAGCGCCACACTCATCAGCTTCAAGCTCAACGAGTTCATGCCCAACCACTTCACACTCAGCCATCGAATCACTCCGTCCCTCCCTGTGCAATTCCCGCCACCTCTGCCGCCTCTCTCACTCGCCCGTCCCCAGCGCCTTTTTGATGTCGTTTTCCAGATCGTCCTTCGAAGTCAGCCCAATCGTCGCTGCCACAATTTTCCCCTGTCGATTTACAAAGAACGAGGTCGGAAACACCTCTGGGTCGCCATACTGCTTGCTGATCGCGTCACCGTCCAGCAGCACTGGATAATTGATCCCAAGCTGGTTTGCACTCTTTGCAATGTCGGCTGTTTCCGACTTCAGCTTCGCCGCGTCGTCCATATCCAGGTCGTCAAAGGAAACGCCCAGAATCTCGAATCCCTTTGCCTTATATTGCTTTTCCAGCTCTACCAGCCACGGCGTCTCAATCTTGCATGGCGCGCACCACGTCGCCCAGAAGTTGAGCTGCACCGCCTTGCCTTTGAAATCCGATAGAGAAACCTTCTTGCCGTTCACGTCGGTCAGTGTGAAATTTGCCGCCATCTTGCCCACCATTGGAGAGGTCATCTCACCGGCGCCATCCCCACCTGCGCCCATGCCAGCCATATTGCCCATCGCCATCGGCTCCATCGCCCGCTGCGACTGCATCTCCGCTATGTGCCTGCGATTCATCCAATTCGCCCATCCTGCTGCGGCCAACATCACAAACACCACCATGGCCAGCCCAGCCACCATAAAATTCTTGTCTCGCATACGTCCTCGCTGCCTTGATTCTAGCTCGGTCGCTCGATCCCCGTCCTCGTTCCTTTGTTCCGCAAGCGCGTTCCATACCCTCCCATCCAACTGCTACCATCAGAGGCGCATGGCCAACGCATCGCCCGATCCGCTCACACCCGCCGCGCTCGTCCGCATCGAAGCCGCCGCGCTCACTGCGTTAGCTGCGCGTCTCGACGGCCCGATGCAGCCAGCCTTCACGCGCGCTGTCGATCTCGTCGCCGCCTGCACAACCGGGCGCGGGCGCATCCTGCTCACAGGCATGGGCAAAAGCGGCATCATTGCCAGAAAAATTGCTGCCACACTCAGTTCCACTGGCTCACCCGCGCATTTTCTCCACCCTGCAGAAGCCATTCACGGCGACCTCGGCGCATTGCTGCCCGGCGACCTTGTCCTCGCGCTCTCCGCAAGTGGAGAAACGGAAGAAGTTCTCCGCCTGCTGCCTATTCTCAAGCGTAAAGGCGATGCCCTCATCAGCTTCACCAGCAACCTCGCCTCCACGCTTGCCACCGCCAGCGAAGTCGCGCTCGACTGCTCCGTCCAGCGCGAAGCCTGTGCGCTCAACCTCGCGCCAACTGCTTCCACCACCACCATGCTTGCTCTAGGCGACGCGCTCGCCATCGCCGTAAGCTTGCGCAAAGGCTTTCGTGCAGAGGACTTCGCAGAACTTCATCCTGGCGGAAAACTCGGACGTCAACTGGCCCGCGTCCGCGACCTCATGCACACTGGCGAGGCCATCCCCGTCGTCTCGCCTGAGGCCGCCATGATCGACGTGATCTACGAGATGAGCCGCAAAAAACTCGGCATGACCACCGTCCAGCAAAACGGTCAGCTTCTTGGCATCCTCAGCGACGGCGACCTGCGCCGCCTGCTGGAAAACTACCGCGGCGACGCTCTGCAGCACACCGCGCGTGACGCGATGAATGCTTCGCCCGTGACTCTTTCCGCCGACGAATTCGCCGCGCGCGCACTGGCTCTCCTCGAACAACGCCGCATCACCTTCCTGGTCATCACCGACGCCGATCGACATGTCGAAGGCATCCTCCACCTCCACGACCTCTGGGGACTGGAAATGATCTGAGCCTGCATAATGCACAGAAATGAAGTTGTTTTCAGCGGTTCTTTCGCATTCGTTCCTCGACCACACCGGTTTGAGTCTTCACGCTCCGCGAAGTCCTCTCCTGCAACTCTGACGCGACCGCACGCATGGAAAACTTCACAGAGAGCTACGGCGTCCACTGAACAGGTTGATGACCAGAATGATCAGTGCTATCAGCAGCAGAATGTGAATCAGACTACCTGCGATATGGAAGCTGAAGCCGAGCATCCATAAAATCAAAATCGCCACAAAAATTGCCCAAAGCATATCTTCTCCTTCGCATGACTCGTATCTGCAAATATTCAAATTGAAAACCGGACGATTCCCCCTGCAACTCACAGCCAGGAAGTCGTGTATCCATTTTTCGGGTTATTCGTGCTCCTTCATTTACGGCAGTTTGCGATTCAATACGCCAGCCAAACTCATCAACGCCTCTGACGCGCATGCTGGACAGCGCTCCGCGCAATTTCCGACGCAGTGGCAATTCTCACAAAGGTACGCACTATATAAGGGAATGTGTTGAATCGAGCCAAATACCATCTGCTGAAGTATCCCCTACATATTGGATTCAATATGGGGTTCACTTCGATACATTTTCTACAGCCTCCAGCGTGTGCTGAAACATATCCTGAACTGCAGACAAGGTGCCTGGATTCGCTTGTGCCAGCCCTCCTGTTACTGCATCCCGTTGTACCAAAGTCTTCTGAAGGAGGGACTGCCGATTCACGTCTACTGTATTGCTCATCATGTCTTGGACTCCGTCGAAGAACTTTGTTGAGTCCTGGCTTGCCTGACCGTAATTCTTCTGATTGGTTTCCAGATAGACGTGCCCGCAGAGCAGGCCAAGCTCTTCCATTTGCGATTTTCTGCGTTCTGAGTCGAGCTGCCTGCGTACCACACCAAGTTGTTCATCGAGGGCTTTCCCCTTCCTGTACTGCGGTATAAACCCGAGCAGAAATGCGCCGACAATGAGGACCACACCAACAATCACACCAGATTTCCGATTCATACGATTTCACTCCTTCGTGCGCCTCTGGCAGTTGCCTGGATGGGTGAAGAACCGCCTTCCCTGTTCTCTCTCCTGAATCCCGAAACAGTTTCTTGAGTACCCAGGTAATATCCGCTCCCGTTGCGATCGATTGGTTTGGTTTTCTTCAGCAATGTCTGTGCCGCGCGACGGACTAGCGAGCGATCCAGGTCTTTTGCGCCGAGGGCACCCGGACTCCTAAAAAATTCCGCAGGTGCCCGCGACACACTAACAAACGACGGTTAGTTGGAGGCCACTGCCTGCACTTTTGCGTCTTTGATCGCATTGAGGAACTTGTTTGCACTGGCCGGTGCAACAACTTCTCCGCGCAGAACACGGCTCGTAGTGACGAGATGTCCATAGAAGGCTTTCATGGAATCGTCGTCCTGACGAACATTGGCCCCGGATAGTGTGAGTCCCGCAAACGCACCCTTGGCTCGCGAGTAAGTAAGAACCTGGGTGTTCAGATTCCAATCGGTGCCGGCAGAAGCGTTGCGACCCACCGGTCCGGCTGCTGCGGAGGCATCCACTCCAACCTTGAAGTTGGAGGCTTCCATGCGCTGCATGCCCTTGTTCCCCTGGAAAATCATGACCACATCGACGCCTTCAATACCGATCTGCAATCCCCAACTGCCACCGGTAATAGCGAAGAATGCCGGCGCACTCCATCCCTTTGAGGTCCGGCACGTGGCTACGCCTCTGCCATTCTCGGCGCCAAACACAAAGCCCCCCTTGATCATGTGCGGCACAATGGCAATGCACTTTGCATGCTCCAGCACTTCTTCTGGAATGCCTTTATCCGGCGCGGCCATGATCTGGTGCAGCACCAACGCTGCATTATCCAACCGATTCTCCACATCTTCACGTGTCTCCGCTTGAAGAGCAGTAACCGAACCCAGACAGAGTAATACTACGAACGTCAGTAGTTTCTTCATGCATCTCACCTTTTCTACCTATTTGCGCAGTGTCTCTTACTTTTTCCGCGCACTGAGGCGCATAAGGCATTTCCAACATTAAGGGCAGTCAAGCGACACAGTCTGAGCACTATTGGTCTTCGCGCAAATCGAGGCCTCCGCCGGAAGAGAAAGCTGATTTGGCCCTTCGAGGTGAATGCTGTTGGATGGCATCACTGCATCTGCACCCTGAGATGTTACCGTCCAGAAATGGGAAATCTCCAACTGAAGTGGGGATAGAAATTTCATAATAGTGTGCAATATCGAACAGATCATCCTCCCACTTCCGGAGAGCCTACTAACATAAGTGCAGCTGTGCGGGTTCACTGGATGCTTGGTCAGATTGGGACATCGTGGCATAATAGTGCGCTGATGACCATTGATGGAGGGTTCGACGGGCATCTATATTTTGCTACTCATTCCTTGAATCTGCGTGGTCCTTTCCACCTACGCTCGTTTGCCGGAATAGCATCCAGAAGGAAGCCAACTGTTATGATTGATCCGGAAAAATTCGCGTTTAATGCAGCTGTCTTTTTGATGAGTACCGGGCTGGGGCGAAGAACTGTCCGATTAGAACCGAAGCAAACTTTTTTTTTACAGGGCGACCCGGCCGATTCCGTTTTCTATCTTCAAAAGGGCCGCGCAAAGATAACAGTGGTCTCGCACGTCGGCAAGGAAGCGACTATCATGTGGCTCTCCGCCGGAGACTTTGTCGGTGAAGAGTCGCTGGCAGCAGTGCCTGGACTGCGTCTGGCCACGGTAACAGCGGTGATCTCCTGCACCGCCCTCAAGATTGCTCGGGAAGAGATGATCCGCGTGATGCACGAGGAGCATGACTTCTCCGATCTGTTCCTGAAATTTTTGCTGGATCGCAGCATGCGCATTCAGGCCAATCTGGCAGATCAATTATTCAATTCCACGGAAAAGCGCCTGGCGCGAATTCTGCTGTTGATGGCAGAGTATGGCCAACCGGGTGAGTCGGAACCGCTGCTTCCCAGGATATCTCAGGAGACGCTGGCTGGCATGATTGGCACTACACGATCTCGCGTGAGCTTCTTCATGAATCGCTTTCGCTCGCTTGGCCTGATTGAATACAGCGATCGCATCCGCGTCCACAAAGCGTTGCTAAACGTAGTACTGCACGATCACTTGCAGGACAACAACTTTTAAAAGCCTTCACTCTCCGGCCTCATGGAGGAGTAACTCTTCATACGCGCAGTAAACAAAAGCGGTCTCACTGCGCATTGGTGCCATGCAATGAAAACCAGTAATACCTTCTCCAACAAAACATGCAGCGAACGGGACGTATCGCAAACATACCGAGAAGACCATCTGCGGAGCGCAACTCGGCGGGTTTGAATTTCACCGAATTGCAAGACGGGCACTCCCGCCGTATGCAAAGCAGATGTGGCAACCAACTGGGCCAATTCCTGTTTGTCCTGCTCATTCTGCACATCCTTCTCAAAGACGCCATCCCGCAGATTAAAGATTGCCTGCCTTCACGGGGCCAGGATGCGAGTCCAGCCAACCGAGCAAGCAACGTATGCTCCCCGTAGCTAACGCTACGCAGGAATCGCCCGCCCCGTAATACAGATGGATAGTATCGCCGTCCTCGCCGATCGTCTGTCCACAAGGAAACACTACATCCTTGACATCTCCGCCTCGCTCATAAGGCGCTTCCGGACCGAATATCCAGGAGTCTCCACGCCGCAGGCAGACCGCTGGATTCTCCAGATCGAACAGAGCCAGACCCATACGATAGATGCTCCCAGAGGCGGTTTGCCTTACTCCGTGATAGATCACCAGCCATCCCCTGGACGTCTCGATCGGTGGAGAACATAGCCCGATCTTGTTTGCATCCCACCACCCTCCGCGCCGCGCTTCCATCATGATCGTGTGGCTTCCCCAATGGCGCAGGTCCGGAGAATACGATATCCACATATGAGCGCCTAAGGTTGTTACTGGACGGTGGATAAGAGCCCAGCGTCCGCCAATCCTCCGAGGCAGAAGTGCCGCATCTTTATCTTCAGGAGACATGACGACTCCGAATCGTTCGAAGCTTCGAAAGTCCCTGGTAAGCGCCAGCGAAACTCCTGGACCACCGCGCGCAAACGAGGTATAGGCAACGGCGTATTGATCGAGCTCCGGCACATAGGTGATGCGCGGATCTTCAATACCCCAGATTTCTTCGGGATACTCCGCAGGATTGGCCATCAGCGTTGGCTTCGGGTCGATATGCCATGAGTCTATTCCATTGGCAGAACGCGCAGCACAAAGGTGAGAAATCCCGCTACGGTCTTCAACGCGGCAGAGCAGCAATGTTTCTCCTTCGGGCATGAGCACAGCGCCGGCATTGAAGACGCTGTTAATCGGATAAGGCCAGTGTTCTCGACTGAGGATCGGATTGGCAGAGTAGCGCGTGAACAATGGTTGATTGACACATGCTTGTAGATTTTCCTGTTCCTGCGTGATGGATTCCGGCAGATCAGCCGGCGAGATGGTCGGATTCACAAGTAGCGCTCGTTTCCTGGTGCAGTTGGTCTACGTTTGGTACATGAAGGGCCCGCATTTCAAGCAGAGCCATCAGAAATGAGAGAGTCGATTCGGCTCCTTCGTTTTCATTCACTCGGTCGGGATGAAGCCCATCTCTGCATCCGCCCGTCACCGCATCGTATAGCGGCGCCTGTAAATCATTCTTGCCGAGGAACCATGAAAAGGCGCACCTTGCCTCCTCAAGCCATTGGCTCTCTTCCGTCAGTCTGAATACATCCAGGCAGGCGGAGACCGTTGCGCATGCCTCAACCGGTTGCTGGTCGAAACGCGCCTTCAGGTTTCCTTCAATGAAGAATCCGCTGGATCCAATAGGAACGAATATCTCCGCATTGTCACGATGCTGCTCGGCAACCAGCCATTTCAGAGCATCGATACCAGCTTCGATCATTTTGTAGTTATTGCTCCGCCAGCCGGCCAGGATGAGTGCCTGCGGCAGTCTAGCATTCGAGTAGGAAAGCCTTTTTTCGAACCAATGCCAGGTCTCGGAGCGACTCCGTTCGTAAATGTCCAGCAAGCGATTGGCCAGGGTGTTCCGAATGCCTTGCATGGCCCGGTCGCCCGGGAACCAGTCCAAATAGGCCTGCAAACCGAGAATGCTGAATGCCCACGCGCGTGGGCTGTTTAACCGCAGAGACGCAGGCACGGCAGCCTCAAAGAGTCTTCCCGCCGCTCCCCGCAATCCAGCATTTTGCGAACGGCCCAGAACAGTTCCCAAAGCCCAGAGTGCCCGGCCATGGCTGTCTTCAGAGCCTACGTCTTCAAGCCATTTGCGGTCGTAACCGAGAAAATTCCTGAATCGTCCAGTGTCGGAATGAAACGCAAGCCAAAGGAAGGCCAGGTATCGACGAGAGAGGTCGGCATGCTCCGTCCCATACTCGGATAAAAGACTGTCACCCAGAAGAGTGGAAACAATGAGTGCGCGTGCGTTGTCGTCGGTTGTATAACCCTCGCGCGTATTGGGCAAGGAAAAAATCGCATGCTGCAGGATGCCCGTGGTATCTGTCATTGCCAGCAAATGGCAGGTATTCAGAATGGGTAGTCGATCGGTTGGGTCGATCAAGCGCGCAACCACGTCGTCCTGTTGGGCCGCTCTTGGCTGCAGCGAACGCTCGAAGCGAGCACGCTGAAAGCTTGCCATATATGCGCGGGCCGTCGTTGGCCACGTCGTTCCACGCGAGTAAAGATAGGCGCGTTTGCGCATCGCGTGACGCTCTGCATCGTTCTCCAGCAATTTGATCACTTCATTTGCTATTGAGCCTGAATCGTCGAAGGGAACTATTACGCCCCGCTTGTCCGCCAGCAGTTCTTTTGCATGCCAGTAAGGCGTGGAGATGATTGCCTTTCCCGCACCCAGAGCGATGGCGAGTGTGCCGGAGACAATCTGCGCTTCCTGTCGGTAAGGCGTGATGTAAATATCGGCGGATCCTACGTGCTCCACCAGTTCCTTCGTACTCACAAAACGGTTGTTGAAGATTACCTGGGATGAAACGCCGAGCCGCGCGGCCAGCGATTGCAACTCCTCGCGGTAGCGCTCCCCATCCTGCCGCCGGATATGTGGATGCGTCACTCCGGAAACGATGTACACCACGTTCGGATGCCGCGCCAGAACTGCGGGCAAAGCACGGATCACATTTTCAATACCCTTGTTCGGCGACAGCAAGCCGAACGTGAGTAGGACGGACTTGCCCTCTGTACCAAACAGGTCCTTGAAATAGTTGGGATCCATGAATGGCATATCCGGTACTCCATGTGGAATCACATCGATCTTCCCACCTGGCACCGCATAGACTTCGCGCAGCAACTGTGCCGCCAGCTCGCTCATTACGATCAGTCGATCCGAGAGACGCGAAATCTCTTCGAGGACAACACGCTGATCCGCGTCTGGATTGCGCAGAACCGTGTGCAGTGTAGTAACCAAAGGCATTTTCAATTTTCGGAGCAAGGCGAGAATATGCTGGCCTGCCTGTCCGCCGTAGATGCCGTATTCATGCTGCAAACAAACAAGATCATTCCCATTAAAGTTGAGGAAATCCGCGGCCCTTGAGTAAGAAGCACAATCTTCCTGATCAAGCTCGATGCGCACTTGTGAAGGGTAATTGTAGTTTGATTCCGGATCGTTCACTGGAATTGCAAACAGGCGATCTTCTCCGTATTCGTTTGCCAGAGCAGTGCATAAGTCGGTCGTAAAAGTCGCAATGCCGCACTCTCGCGGCAGATAGTTTCCGATGAACGCAATGCGCGTCGGCAAGGGTAGATTGCACTTGTTCGATACAGCAGGCGCAATTGTCCCTGGTCCATATTTATGGGTTCCATTCTCGGAATACGTCGAATCGAAAAACGACATGATCTCCAACTTTCACCTTTGTCCGTGAAGCGCATGGAATCACTGCAACAGCCTGTGGATACATCTCCTTGAAGCTGTCCAGCGGAGTATTTTGCCGGATATGGCAAGGCTGCAATTTACTCTTCATTCTGTGGAAGGCCGGGCACTTCGTCTCCCGACTGAAATCGAGTTCCGCGGCGTTGAATAGCCTCG
>JAJYSL010000117.1:0-731 GCA_021793595.1 Acidobacteriota bacterium | reverse complement strand
CGCTGACCGCAGGCATTTTACGAGCAACACATCCGGCGATGCCAGGAGCGCGAGAACAATCATCGAATATACCCGACTCCTCCATTTGGACAGTTACTCTACTTCTTACGATACGCCCAATGCCAGTGAACACTACCAGAGCGGATGGCGTTGCGAGCAAAATTGGGCCAAACGAAGCGGAGCGTTTGGTGGTTCCAAATTCGGGCACGACTACGAAATGTGGCCTGATTCTCTCCACAACCCGAAGGGACGGGGCCAATTCCCCTCATCTCTTCGTCTGTCGTCGCTGGCAGACGACCGGTATGCGTCGCTCCTCTCTCCTCGATCTGAGAAAATTGGCTCGCTGCACAACCGTCCAGGCAGTATTTACAGGCTTTTCAACGGCCGACGTGGAACTGGGAGAGGTATTGGAGCACGCCGGATATTCTCAGCAGCCACAAAACTAAAACAATCACGACGACGCTGTTAAGGATGCCCTTGATCGTATCCTGCATTGGTATAAATCGGTTAATGAGCCATAGCAGAAGGCCAACCAATGCGATGATGATGACAACGGTGACGAGTGGCATGCGGTGCTCTCCGATCGAGGTGCTGCAGCCGTTGGAATATCAAAGGGAAATCGATCTTTCAATCCACATCCAGCAGCGAAATCAGTTCAATCCAGGCTTCCCTAGAGCCTGTTATTAACTTTGCGTGAGTTGCCGTGCCAGATTTGCGAGCATGAGTATGGC
>JAJYSL010000116.1 GCA_021793595.1 Acidobacteriota bacterium | reverse complement strand
CCTCTCTTCATGAACAAGTGGTGGCTCTGGATCTGCGTGGTGTGACCTACGTGGATGCCAGCGGCCTACGAGTCCTGCGCCAGATTTATCAAGAAAAAATGCCGGCGTTTCTCACCGGAAGCCCATTGACCGATTCCTTTGCGGAACAAGCTCAATGCAATGCAGCCTACGATATTCAGGAGAATGATTGATATGCCACACACCTATCAGGCGAATCGGACCGATCGTTGCCAGTCTTACAGAAACGGCGAATTTTTCAAGACATTGTCCGCCGAAGCTCTGGAAGATTTTGAGTCATTGGCGATACGCAAGACCTACGCGCCTCGGGAGGTGTTGTTCGAGGAAAAACAGAATCCTTCCCGCATCTTCATTCTGCTGGAAGGCCAGGTGAAGCTGTCGATGAATTCCATCGACGGCAGGCGGCTGATCCTGCGAATTGCGGGTCCGGGGGAGTTGCCAGGGCTGACTTCCGTCCTTTCCGGCAGAGAGTACGAAGCTACGGCCGAGACCTTGCATGCATGCAGAATTGCCTCGATGCGCCGCCAGGATTTTCTCACCTTCCTGATACGGCACCCCAGTGCCTATGCCAGCGTGGCTCGCGACTTAAGCCAGGACTATACCCGCGCCTGCGAGCAACTGCGCACGGTCGGACTCGCGCCCAGCGCACCGGTCAAACTGGCGCGGCTCCTGTTGGAACTATGCGCCGGGGCCAAGCAAACCGAGTGTGGTACCCAGTTCCGGCTCACGCTGACCCACGGCGAGATCGGGGAGTGCATCGGTACCTCGCGGGAAACGGTCACACGCACATTGGCAGATTTTAAGAGCCGGCATCTGCTCGATTTTCGCGGGTCGACTCTGATGATCCACAATCAAATGGCTCTGGCAAACTACGCCGAGGTGTAAGCCGGACGATCCAATTCAGGCGCTCTCGCGGGGCAGCAAGCCTTCCACCAGCGCCTGCCACTCCGCTTCCAGCGCAGGGCGGTAGAACTCGCGCCCGGCGCGCCGGTACCAGTAGTCGGCATTCCACCCCTGACCTTCTTTGCGGTGGAGATAGGCATGAACGGCCATGCCCTCTACCGTTTCCAATTCATCTACCAGGCCGTGGGAGCGGGCCCACTCTCCTTTTGCGTCCCACCAGAGTGCCTCCAGCGGAGAGGACAGTCCCTGAGGCGGTTGGCTTTCCGCAACAGAGGCCTGGAAGTTTTCCAGATTCATTTTCGTCTCCAATTCATCGCTCGCTTGCTCACTGCTTAATCACTGTGCCATCGCGAAGGCGAATCTCGCCCCAACCCCCATTCAGCGGGCTGGCGGTGAATGGTGCTTTGGCGGCTTCCTTTTCGTCTATCTCGATGCCCCATCCGGGGTTTTCGTTCACCCACAGATAGCCATCTCGCATTTGCGGGCAACCTTGAAAGATCGCTTGCGTCCTTTCGTTGAAGGGCGTGTATTCCTGAATGCCGAAGTTGTAGCTGACCAGATCCAGAGTAACGTTGGCCATGTGTCCGACCGGGGAAACATCGCCGGGACCGTGCCACGCTGTTCTTACACCGAACGGTTCGGCAAGAATCGCAATCTTTCGTGCCGGGCTGAAGCCGCCTACCTCGGACACATGCACACGGATGTAGTCGATCAGTTCCTCTGTGATCAGCGGCTGCCATTCATGCGGGCTGTTGAACAGCTCACCCATGGCGATCGGAGTCGCACAATTCTGGCGAATCTGCCGAAAGTATCCCAGGTCTTCCGGAGACAGTGGGTCCTCCAGAAAGAACATGTGGTATTGCTCCGCCTCCTTGCAGAACTGGACAGCTTCGTTGGGTGTCAGCCGTTCATGCATGTCATGGAGCAGTTGCACTTCCTCGCCCAGTTCGCTCCGGCAGATTTCCAGCAGCTTCAGGCCACGACGCATCTGCGCTTCGCGATCGAACAGAGGCTTATCGTGCAGAGCCGGCGGCCGACCGGCATTCGAGTGCCTGGAGCCGTAACCGGCCATTCCAGGAAGCCCCACCTGCACGCGCACATTGCGAAAACCTTGCGCCATGTACTTCTTCGCATTCTCGACGACATCTGCATACTCCGCGCCGCTGGCGTGTGCATAGGTATCTGCGGCTTCGCGGCACTTGCCGCCCGCGAGTTGATAGACCGGCATGCCGGCCTGGCGGCCCTTGATGTCCCAAAGCGCCTGATCGACGCCGCTGATGGCGTTGTTCAGCACGGGCCCGTTTCGCCAGTAGGAACTGTCGTAGCACGATTGCCAGATGTCCTCGATGCGGTCCGTCGTCTTGTTCAGCAGGAAGGGCTTGAGATACTTCTCGACTGCGGGCTTCACCAGATCCGCTCGCTGCGTGAAGGTAGCGCAGCCATAGCCGTACAGGCCGTCTTGATCTGTCGTAATCTTGACCACGGTGAGACGCGCGCCCTGGGGTTGGCATTCGATGACGCCGATGTCCCGGATGCGCGGCGAGGGCATGGCGCGAGTGGCGCGCGCCGCCTGCTCTTCCGCTTTCGTAACCCGGGAAGCGAGGGCGAGCGCACCCACACCGGCAAAAGTCTTCATAAAATCGCGACGCTTGACTGCCATTTCGGGACCCTCCTGCGAACCGTGCAGAATTTGGCTGCTCTGACGGAAACGCAATTCTACGCCCAGGAGATGACCGGGCGCATCCAGCGCCATATCTCCGAATCTGAAGTGAGATTTCGCGGTTGCGATGGAATTTCTTGCGGCATTTGAATCCGTCAGGCAATCAACTGGGAAAGCGGCGGAAATCGGAAACGCGCTTGGGAAATCGGCGTCCCAACCACTTCAATGCGGCTTAGGTCCCGCGTGCCGACACCCAGATGCTCGGCCAGTCGCAAGGTACTGTCGCAAGTTTCAAACGGAGGAGTTCCGCGGTCCGCCATGGGATCGAATCCCATGGTTGCCATGGCGACCGCATCGGTGGAAACGCAATTCATGCCCGCAAGCAGCAGGCCGGGATGGACCGGTTTATGAATCCAGTTGTGCCGCTGGTTGGGAAGTTCACCGCCGGTCATGGTGTAGATGCCGTCGATGACCGCTAGATGAACCGGTCTGGCCGCCACCAGATCGGCGGTAATGCGCGGCACGCGATATCCGGGATCTTTCGATGCATTTCCATCCACCGGCTGAGGCGCACTTTTCGGCGGGACGCGAGACCCAGTGTGCATGGGGTCGCGATATCCGACGGGCACTATGCCCGGCTCGTCCTCCGGAGCCGCATGGCCGTAGATGGTGCAGGGCGTGATGCCGAAGCAGTTCTTCATCGACAAGGTAACACCCGCGGTGCGATGTTCTTTCAGCTTGGCCAGCGAAACAAAAACATCGGTGTCCCGGTAGGAATGGTTCAGATCGTAACCCGCGTACATCAGGCCGCCCCCGGGCACCATGAATCTCGCATAGGTCTTTCCGCTTCCAAGAAAGTTGGTGTTCTCAAACTCCACCCCTTTCGCGGCGCGCTCGAAATCCTGCGGCCTCCATCCCGCGGCCAGCATGAATTCCTGGAGCGGTTGGGTGCCGACCGGCGGACTCTCCAGCAAACGGATGTGCTTGGCTCCGGCATCGCCAAGCAAAGAAACCAATGCTCCGATCACCTGCGGATGGACCCAATGTGTCATCTGGTTTGGCATGGAATTCAGCCTGTCGTTGGTCGGGCCGGTCATGTTGAGTTTGATCGCAACCGTCTTTCCGCGCACCAGCCCATCCAGACCGCCGAGCTGGTCGAACATGGTGGACAGTACCTCGGCAACCTGCCGGTTGTATTGCTGGCAACGCCCGATGGCGACGCGGCTCGCCGGCGCTTGCAGGGCAGACAGCACGGCGGGCTGGGCAATGGAGGCGCCCGCTACCATCCCCATGGCGCCAAGAAAATCTCTGCGGGAACAATGCATCTTCATCTCAAGGCAACCTCCGCACCTGCCAGTAGTATGCGCCCGTTTTTCCTGGGAAAAGGAGAGAAATTTGTCAGCTAGATTTGGATGGCCGGTCGGCCCGGATCAATCAGCAGCCACAGAAATGCTCCCGCGGCCGCAAGCGCGGCGGCAAAGAAGAATGCCGAGTTCCACCCATACCTGCCGGCCAGATAAGGGGTTAGAGAAGCCGTGATCGCACCGCCAATCTGGCAGGCCGTGTTCATCACGCCCGAGACAACCCCGGAACGCTCCCCGGAGATGTCCGCACTCACCGCCCAAAAGGAGCTTTGGGAAAGATATAAGGCGCCCGCTCCTCCGGCTAGGATGAGCGAGGCCGCGTAGGGACTCTGCGCATGGGAACCGATGACGAGAAACACAGCGGTCAGGCAGAACGAGAAAACCGCAATGCCGCACCGTCCAAGCCGCAACCCGAATCTTCGTGAAAGGGAATCGCTGATCGTTCCTCCCGCCAGGCAGCAAACCGTCATCGCGAGAAACGGAATCATGGAAAGAAACGCGTTGGCTTTCAGGTTGAGTCCGCGAACCTGCGCCATGTAGAGGAAGAACCAACTAAAGAAAATCCATGCAACATATCCAAAGCTGAAGTAACTGCAGGAGAGCGCGGCCACGTTTCGATTGCAAAGCGCGGCTCGCCAGGAAAGCATTGCATCGGATCGGCGAGCTCCTTCGGTGGATCGGGTAGCCTGGATCCGATGCAATTCACCCGCCGAGACCAGCGGGTGCTGCTCCGGCAAATCGCGGGCCAGGACGTACCAGGCAGATCCCAGCAGAATCCCGATCATGGCGCTGAACCAAAAGGAAGCTCGCCATCCATAGTGACTGATGATCCAGGTAAGTGCGGGAATACTGAGCCCCGCGCCCGCGCCGACGCCCGCAAATATCCATCCGTTCGCATTTCCTCTTTCTTCCACGGGAATCCATTGCGCCACGAACTGATTGGTAGCCGGATACATGACAGCTTCCCCCGCGCCGAGTGAGAACCGAATCAGGATGAGCAGCAGCAGTGCGTGGGCGAGGCGAGAATTGCCGACCGTGGTAAGCGCCGTGAACGCCCCCCACCACAAGACTCCGGCTGCGAGCACTCGTCGCGGTCCGAATCGGTATGCCAGCCATCCGCCTACCACCTGAAAAGCGGCATACCCCAGGAGGAAAGCGCTGAAAATCCACCCCAGTCTGAGATTATCGATTCCCAGTTCTTCCTGGATGGCCACTCCAGCGATGGAGATATTCGTCCGATCCAGAAAGGCGGTGGCGCTCAGCAGGAACAAGAAGAAAATCAGAAGATTTCGCACCTGCAACCGGCGGAACAGAACCATCTTTCTCCTCTTTCGTTCGCCTCAGGCATGGCATACCCATCGCTCGGTTGCCTGCATGCCGCCGATGCCTTTCCCGCGGATACTGGGGAATCTCGGAACGCGAAACAAGAATGGATTCGGCACGACCAATATAGCTGGTAGGAACCTGAGTTGGTTGCAGATCGATCGGATAGGGTCAAACGGAGGCCGGTAGTTAGAGAACTTGTCCGTTGGTATGAACAGGATCGAAAGCAGGGGAGCTTCCTTCCAGGGTGGTCGAGACGCTTCGCAACTTCTCTTCCGCTTCGTCTGCCATCAAAGGCTTGCTGAAATAATAGCCTTGAATCTCATCGCAATTGCGCGCGCTCAAAAACGACATCTGCGCTTCGGTTTCGACACCCTCCGCGATCACCTTGAGGTTCAGGCTTTTCGCCATGCCGATAATGGCATTTGTGATTGCGGCGTCGTCTGGATTGGTGGCAACATCCTGAATAAATGAGCGATCGATCTTGAGCTTGCTGACCGGAAACTGTCGTAGATAACTAAGGCTGGAATAGCCGGTTCCGAAGTCGTCGATCGCCAGCTTCAGTCCCATTTCGTTCAATTCCCACAGTACAGAGAACATAACGTCCGCATTGCTCAACAACAGGCTCTCGGTGAGTTCCAATTCAAGGTTTTCGGCAGCCAGCCCGGTTTCACGCAAGACTCTTCGGATCAGGTCAGGGAACCCATCCTGGCGAAACTGGACGGCGGAAACATTCACCGCGACGCGCATCGCGGGAATCCCCGCGTCCTGCCACCGTCGAGCCTGCGAACATGCTGTCCTCAGGACCCATTCGCCCAGGGGAATAATCAATCCGCTGTTCTCCGCGATGCGTATAAATTTGTCCGGTGGCACCAGTCCCAGCTCTGGGTGTCGCCAGCGTAGCAGCGCTTCCAGGCCGATCAACCGGCCGCTCGCAAGATCGATTTGCGGTTGGTATACAAGGAAGAGTTCCTGGCGATCGAGCGCCAGGCGCAGACCGTTTTCAAGCTTTAATCGTTCTACCATCTGGATGTTCAAGTCTTCCGTGAAAAACTGAACATTGTTCGGCCCCTTTTGCTTGGCGCAATACATGGCCGCATCCGCATTCCGTATCAGCGTTTCTCCATCCATGCCGTGCTCCGGAAATACGCTGATCCCCACGCTACAGGTGATATTGAGGAGGTGGCCGCGAAGGAAAAACTCGGAGGTGATTGCTTCTATCACCCTCTGGCCGGCGACGGCCACATCTGCAATCTGCGGCACACCAGTCAGGACCACAACAAATTCATCTCCGCCCACCCGGGCCACGGTGTCCTGATCCCGTGCCCACGTCTTCAGTCGGGTTGCCACTTCCTGCAACAGGATGTCGCCCGCCGAATGCCCGAGAGAATCGTTGATGATCTTAAAACGATCGAGATCGACGAATAGAACGGCCATCTTTTCATTGCGCCTGCGGGCGCCGGCCAGCGCTTTGGCGATCCGGTCCTCCAGCAGAATCCGGTTAGGGAGCTCCGTCAGAGCGTCGTAATACGCCAGGAATTGGATACGCTCCTCGGCGACTTTGCGATCCGTGATGTCGCGGAAATACCAGATTCTACCCCGATAGTTACCTTTCGAATCCAGATATGGCGCAGAGTAGCGGTCAAATGTCTTGCCGTTCTTGAGACGAAACTCATCTCGGCTCTTTTCGTCTCGGTGAGCATTGAGATGCCTGATTCTTTCGGCGAAGGCCTCTGGAGACGTGACCTGGTCTATTACGAGTTGTCGTACCGGAAGATCGTCGCCTGTGCTCAGCAATTCGTCCGGAATTCCGAACTGAAGCGCGAATTGTCTGTTGTACAGAACGATGCGATTGGACTCATCGACGGCCAGGATGCCATCGATGGTGGTTTCCGACTGGGCTTCCAGCAGCGCCGTCTTAAACAAGAGCGCTTCCTCAGCTTGCCTGCGTTCCGTAATGTCCTCCACGGTGCCCTCAAACGATGTAATTTTGCCGCTGGCGTCGCGCACCGCCCGCATATTCACGACGACCCACTTTTTGCTCCGGTCTACACAGTAGATTTCCAATTCCGCCGCGTGAACGACATCGTTTTTCTCCAATTCATCCGCAAGTTCCGTCATCCTTGCGGGGTCGACAAAGATTTGCAGCGCCACATTGGAAATTTTCTCCAGAAATTCTTCCGGGGAATCGAAGCCATAGATATGGGCGAGTGCGCGGTTGACGCTCGTGGGACGACCCTCCGCATTGGCTTGAAAGATACCAATCACGGCATCTTCGAAGATCGTTCTGTATTTTTCCTCGGCCTGGGTCAGAGCCTGCTCGGCGCGCTTTCGGTCACTGATATCTTGCTTGATGGCGATGTAATGTGTGATCTCACCCGTTTGCGACACCACCGGAGTAATCGTCATCTCCTGGGGATACAAGGTTCCGTCCTTGCGACGATTGATCATCTCCCCGTGCCATGTTTTTCCGGCGGAGATGGTGGTCCACATTTGCCGGTAGAACTCTTTGTCATGCTTCCCCGACTGCAGCAACTTCGGACTTTTTCCCATGACCTCCTCCGCTGCATAGCCGGACGAAGCGGTAAATGCCGGATTGCTCCAGACGATCTTGCCGCTCAGATCGGCGATTACGATGGAGTTGGACGCGGCCTTCAATGCTGCCGCCTGCAATTTCAGCTGGGCGCTTGCCTCCAACAATTCGGCGGTCCGCGATGCCACCTCCTTCTCCAGGTGTTCCCGGTGTTGGCGAACTTGACGGTTGCCTGTCTGGAGATGTTCCAACATTCCACTCAATGCAGAACCGAGGGCGCCGAATGCGCGCGAATGGGCGACGTCCCGGTAGATGGAGTCGTCGCGTTTGTCGGAGACTGCGTCGGTCGTCCCGATTCGCTCCTTCAACCAGGCGCGAAATAACTTCCCTTCCAACATGCAAGCATCACTCCTGGGCAAAAGACCAGCTTGGATTACCGGCTATCTCCGCTAACCGGGACGAGGAATGCACCCATGGCTGCAACAGGGACCGAACGTCGATTAGGCTCCCACAAAGGTTGCAGAGTCGCAAACAGTTTGCATGTGACGAGCATCACTGATTCGCCCCAAAAGTAACCGTCTTGAATTGTTAATTTTTCCGGCTCACGCACGCGCATTCCGCCCCGCGCAACGCGCGTGCCGTGCATGGGTTATCGGCAGCTTGAGCCGGCCTATTAGCCTGGGGCGAGCGGCTCTCCCCCAACGGTTTTATTCTCCTGCTTGGTGTGGGAGTTGCCCGATTTTCTACCCGAAGGCATGCATGCGCCTTCTCTAGCCGGTATCATGGCTCCATGCCCGACAAACTCCGCTGGGGAGTTCTCAGCACAGCTGCCATCGGCCTCAAGAAAGTCATCCCCGGAATGCAGCGGGGAAAGCGTACCAGCATTGTTGCCATTGCCTCCCGCGATCTTGCGAAAGCCCAGGCTGCGGCGGGCAAGCTTGGGATTCCCACAGCCTACGGGTCCTATGAGGAACTGCTCGCAGATCCGACCATCGACGCTATCTACAATCCTCTGCCCAATCAGTTGCATGTTCCCTGGACCATACGGGCTGCCGAAGCCGGCAAGCACGTCCTGTGCGAGAAGCCTCTCAGCCTGACGGTAGCGGAAGCCAAGACCCTGCTCACCGTTCGTTCGCGTACTGGAGTCAAGATTGGCGAAGCCTTCATGATTCGCAGCTATCCGCAATGGCTTCGCCTGCGTGAATTGCTCGACGCATCCCGCATAGGACAAATCCGCTCAGTCTTCGGCTTCTTCAGTTACTTCAATGTCGATCCCGCCAACATCCGCAATCATCTGGAATCGGGCGGAGGCGGCCTGATGGACATTGGCTGCTACCTGGTCCATGCATCCAGGTTTGCATTTGCCGACCAACCCTCGCGTGTCGTCGGCTGTATCGAACGCGATCCGCAGTCGCGCGTCGACCGTCTCACGTCTGCAATTCTCGAATTCCCAGCCGGTCAGTCCGTCTTTACCTGCAGCACGCAACTGATTCCTTATCAGCGGATTCATTTTCTCGGCACCCGAGGGCGCATCGAAATCGAAATCCCGTTCAACGCGCCCCCCGATCGCCCCACCCGCCTTTTCATTGACGACACAGGAGACCTTACCGGAAGTGGCATCACCACGGAAGTCTTCCCGGTCTGCGATCAATATGCGTTACAAGGAGATGCCTTTTCCAAGGCCGTTCTGGAAGACACCGAAGTTCCCGTCCCGGTCGAAGACAGTATTGGGAACATGGCGGTCATCGAAGCCATCTTCCGCTCTGCCGCCTCCGGCCGTTGGGAATTGCCGGAGCGATAAAAGCTCGATGGATGGTCGCGAGCCAGGAACGGAGCTTAGACCCATTCTCCCTGGCGCATGAGCGGTTCCGCTGCGCCGGCAGCCGTGATGCCGTCGATGTCCAGCTTGCCCGACCCGATCATCCAGTCCACATGGATCAGGCTGTCATTCGCGCCCTTGGCCGCAAGCTGTTCGGGGGTCAACTTGTCTCCATCGCGAAGGCAAGACGTGTAGGCTTGCCCCAGCGCGATGTGTGAAGCGGCATTCTCATCGAACAGCGTGTTGAAGAAAAGCATACCGCTGGCTGCAATCGGCGACGAATGTGGCACCAGCGCCACCTCGCCCAGCCGCCGCGCGCCTTCGTCGGTATCGATCAGTCGCTGCAGCACTTCCTGGCCGCGGCTGGCGCGGGCCTCCACGATGCGTCCTTTTTCAAACCGCACCTGAATGCCTTCAATCATGGTCCCCTGATGCGAAAGCGGCTTGGTTGCCGTCACTGTACCGTCCGCCCGGTCTTTGTGCGGGGTGGTGAACACTTCTTCGGTGGGCATATTCGGCAGGCAGTAAAGGCCGTTTTGCGCGGTCGTGCCGCCGCCCAGCCACAGATGGTCCTCCGCGAGCCCCAGCCGAAAATCGGTTCCCGGCCCTCGATAATGCAGCGTCGCGTAGCGTTTCTCATTCAGTCGTGCGGCGCGTGCGTGCAAATCGGCATCGTGCGTCTTCCACGCGGCCACCGGATCGTCGCTGTCGATCCGCGTCGTTCGGAAAATCGCGTCCCATAGTTTCGACAACGCCATGTCTGGGGCATCTGCGGGAAACATCGCCGCGGCCCATGCCGGGGTAGCGCTGGCCACGATAGTCCAGTTGATCTCGTGCCGCGTAATCAATTCGAGCGCCGGACGATAAGCCTTCGAAACAGCGCGATTTGCGCGTCCAACCTTTTCCGGATCTTCATTGGAAAGCAGCATCGGATTTCCACCGGCAATTGCCAGCCGCGCCGCGCCGCTTTTAAAAGCTTCACCCATGCCGTCGTACAGCCATTTTGCCGCATGGTCAAAGCTTTCATCGGGAGCGAAGTGGTAGCGCATCAGCGCAGCTTCATCGTCGCTGTAGAGGGTGGTTACCAGCGAAGCACCGGAGCGGTAGGCCTGCTCCGTAATGCGGCGCGCCAGCGGCAGCGCATCCAGCGAGGCGGTCATCACCAATTCCTGCCCTGGCCGCAAACCGAGCCCAACCCGTATCGCAACCTCTGCCAGCAAATCCAGTTTCTGCTCGTGGGTACGTCGTTCCGCCATCGTAGCCATTGCACTCATATTTATATGTCCCTCGACCGTCTCTCAAATCTCCGGCTGGATCGGCAAAAAACGGTTGCCAGCCGATACCACCATTCTAGACGGCGATCCCATCCTCACCGCGATCCGGGAACCAATCTGCTCGCATACGGATTGTGAGAGAAGTCTTTTGGTGGAAGTCCAGGCGATGGCGGATCCCGGGCCGGTGCGTCTGGAAAAGGTGAACGCGGATGGAAGTTTGTAGGCGGAAATTCAGAGTGAAAAGAAGGGCAATGCTTCGGTCCGATCCCGGACAATCTCGGCGCGTTCCACGAACCATCGAGTTCAATGCACGCCTCGGACAGACCGGATGGCATAACGTGGGCTGAGTCCTTCGAGGGCTAGGGTAAGCAGCACCGACGACATGCCGAGATTGCGAACTCCCAAGGGCGCTCCACTCTGGGAGTTGTAATGTTCGCTGATACCGACCTTCAGCGCATTGGCGAGCAGACGGCCGGAAAAATTGTCGGCCAAATCCCGGTGCCCGTACCTGGCCAGACCGCTGATCACCTGATAAGACGTGGCAGGCCACACATCTCCACGCCAGAAGCTCCCACTCTTGTATGCATCGCTCAGTGCATCGACAGTGGGAACCGGTAACGGAGTATTCCAATGCGGGCTTGCCAGCCGATGGGCCATGCGCGCTGCCTGGATCTTCGTGGGGATGCGAGCGTAGAGCGGCACCATACCGCCGACGGTGGCCGTGGAAAGTTTGCGTAGATCCGGACGCCGAACGGCAAGAAAACAGCCCTGCGATTCATCCCACATGTAGCGGCGCATGGCGTCGATCCCTTTGCGTACGAAAGGACGGCGACGTGCCGCCAGCGCATGATTGCCGATCGCATGTGCCATTCGCATGAGGCACATCTCGGAAAGCAGAAGGTACGACGTATTTGCAGGAATATAGATGTCTCCATACCACGGGCCGTTATCCGGTCCCTTTGCCCGTCCTGGATGAGGAATCATCTGCAGCGTATCCAAATCGACTTCGTTGTCGTAGGTTTCATAGCGGGCATCCCGAATTTTTCCATCGTACGATCCGACCGTAACCAATCCGACGCTATCCAGATCGCGCTCGCGCCAGTACCAATCGTGGAACGCCTCAAGATGAGGAAGCGCGGTGCGAACAAGCTCTTGGTCGTGATTGCGCCGGTACACGCGATACACGCCCCAGCCCAGAAGCGGCGCCTGCGAATAAGCGGGGAATGTCAGCCAGTTCTTTCCGTTGAATCCGGACGGTCCATTGTCGGGAGCGATAAAGTTCGCGATCATGCCACGGGCATACGCGGGTTTGGCGTGGCTCCATCGAGCCTGAAAATCCCAGAAATTTTCGTAGA
>JAJYSL010000115.1 GCA_021793595.1 Acidobacteriota bacterium | reverse complement strand
CCGTAGATGGCCTCTCCATTGACCTGCAACCACTTACCCATCGCCAGCATGCGCTGCTGTTCCGGTTCTGGAATAACCCCGGTCGCGTCCGGGCCAACGTTGAGCAGGTAGTTGCCTCCCTTGCTGGCAATGTCGATCAGGTTGCGCAGTAGAACTTCCGTCGACTTGAAGTTTGTGTCATCTTTCTTGAATCCCCAAGTGTCGTTGATAGTCATGCAGGTTTCCCAGGCTTTTCCGGGAAATCCCTGGGGAGGAATATGCTGCTCCGGCGTTTCGAAATCGCCCGAGTAGCCACCTCCCAGGCGGTTATTCCATAGCACGTTGGGATGTTGATTCAACAGCGCGACAATCTCACCTGCAAGCTCCGGCGTCATGTCCTTGGTGGGCGTGTCAAACCATATTTCTACCGGCGCACCCTCCGATTCGTAGTTAGTCAGGAGTTCTTTCAGTTGTGGAATTGCTTTTGTGTGGATGTACTCGGCGAAGCTTCCGTCCTGGGCCTTGTCCCAGTGTCCGCCACGCCGCGCCGCGCCGCCGGGAGCGGTCCAGTCCTGATCCTGCGAGTAGTAGAAGCCAAACTTGATTCCCTGTTTGTGGCAGGCGATGGCAAGTTCTTTCAGCGGATCTCGCTTGAAGGGAGTTGCATCCACGATGTTGAATTTGTTGGCTGCCGACTTGAACATGGCGAAGCCGTCGTGATGCTTCGATGTAATCACTATGTACTTCACGCCCGCTGCCTTGGCCATGGAAACCCATGCATTCGCATTGAACTTCGTCGGGTCAAAATGCGCCGCCAGTTTTTTATAATCGGCGACTGGAATTTTGGCCGTGTTCATGATCCATTCCCCCAGAAAAGGGACTGGCTTGCCATTCCAATACCCGGCCAACTCCGCGTACAGGCCCCAGTGGATGAACATGCCGAAGCGGGCCTCATTCCACCACGCCATACGCGCTTCGCGCTGCACCGGAGTCATCGTATCCTTAATCGGCTCGACCGGATGTCGGCCGCTGTCGGACATCGGCATTTGTTGCGCTTGCGTGGAAAATGGCGCAATCAGCGTGGTTGACAATGCTCCCAGTCCTATACAAAATCCTCTGCGATCTATCATGGCAACTAAAATTCCTCCGCGAATCTAGTAAGTCCAACTTTGTAGCTTAATGGCCTGGCAGCATCGAAAGGATCGATTGCGCCACCTGGTCCGCCTGCACCGCGCTACCGGCGGCAGTGTAATGTACATCTCCGTTATGCAGATTGCTGTGCCCGGCCATCAATGTGTATTGATCGTCTATGGGAATGCGCCTGGCACGCATTAACTTGGCGGCAGCGGCATTGCGAACCTGGATGCGCGCATTGCTTGCACCTCCCGTCCTGGAATTGTTCTGTACCGGCGTGGTGCTTGCCCATATCAGTTTTGCGCCGGGCGCATCCTGTCGAAGATCTGCCAGCAGTCCCGGCAATCCCGCTGCATATTGGGCGTCGGTGTAACCCCACCCATGCATTCCGTTGTTGAAGTGGATGACCTGGAACCGCACTCCCACCATGTGGAAGTAGGCGCGAAGCTGACCGGCCAATCGCGGATCGCCGGAAGCCGCGGAGGTCGCGAATAAATAGCAGTTCGCCCTTCCGGCGAGTTTTTGAGTCACTTCGGGATAGTAGCCTCGGGCAATCGAGTCTCCCAACAGCAGTACATTCGGTAATGCCGGTTTGGGAGCAACCGGCCGTTGCGCCCACGTCCACTCGACCGTCTCGGTAATCACTCCCGGTGGAGACATTTTCGTCCTTATCTGCGCTGGAGCAACCGCCGCCAGCAAGAATAGCAGCGGAACAGTCAGCGAGCGGCGCATTCTTGTACGAAAATGCATGATGGTATTTCGATGATGTCGATACCGGAGACCAGCTTCCGGAAGGACGATTCAACGTACACCTAGTCTCCAGTTTCGGTGGTCTTTCGATTCTGAATCGTGTTTCGCAATTGGCAAAATCAGAAGTAGATTTTCAAGGCTAACTGCAATTCCCGCTGCGTGCTTGCGGTGCCAGATATTTGGCCAAATGTCGGACTGTTCAGAACCGCGTTAGGAACTCCCCATACCGGTGTGTTGGTGACGTTAAACGCTTCGGCGCGGAACTCGGTTTGCACCCGTTTGATGGTAAATCTGCGGAAAAGCGAAAGGTCCAGATCCCGATACCAATTGGACCTCATCGTATTTCTTCCCAGACTTCCGTAGGTGTATTGCGCGGGGGCCTGAAATGCCGCCGTATTAAACCATTTGGCAATCGTGGGGTTGGACAGATTCGGGTCTCCTACCTGGTCGACTCCCTGATTGTTATTGCCGGTATTCGCGACGTCGCCTGAGTACCGTATTGTGTACGGATTACCGGAAGTCAGCGTCGCAATCCCATTGACCTGCCATCCGCCCACAACGGCATCGAGAAGGCGATTGCCGGTTTGAAATTTCTGTTCATGACCAAAAGGAAGCAAATAGGTTACGTTGGCTGTCAGCATTTGGGGAACATCGATGCCGGCGACGCTCCGATCCGCAGCGGGGTTGTAGGGATTGCGAATGAAGCAACCTTCCGCGCCGAAGTAACCGTCGCAAGCGACGTCGATGGTTTTCGACCATGTGTAGTTGATCGCATAGGCCAGTCCGGAAGACATTCTGCGATTCAGTTGGACTTGCAAAGCATTGTAATTGCTCGATCCATTGCTTTGCTCATACTGCGTAGGCTTGATATAGGGAAACGGCGCCCGGCTCTGAGGCGATCCAGGCCCGGGGGAAATTGCCACGTTGTAAAAGCCACAGCATGGCATGTGAGTGGTGCGCGACCCCACATAGTTGACACTCAACAGCGACACTCCTCCAAGCTGTTGCTGAATTCCAAGGTTCCATTGGTCGGAGTAAGGATTTTTCAGATATGGGGCGATGAAGTTTGCCGACTGGATGAAGGGGCTGGCAAGAGGAAGTGTATGAGTCTGGCCAGCTGGAAGGTTCAGTGGGTTTTCAGCCGTGGTGGTCACGGTGGTCGAATTCAGGTTGCTGGTAATGTCCAACCCGAACGACGGCCACAATGCTCCTTCATTCTGTGTCATCTGCATGATGCCCGACCAGTCGTCATAGACCCTGGCATAGGAAGCGTGCATCACGCGTGTGCGGTCGATTTGAAAGGCGAAACCGATCCGCGGCTGGATATTGTCAATCTGGTTGTTGATCAGGCTCTGGCTGGTTCCTTGGATGACATGCGCGGGAAGAACGCCTCCAGGGATACAGGGCGCGGCTTGCAAGGTGGCGCACGAACCCAGACCCGCGGTGTCTTTGCTGAGAATATAGGTGCCATTGCGTAGATTGAGCGCGCCTGTGATATTCGATTGGGTGGGATTGGCTGCCAGTTTCGGCATAATATCCCAGTCGTACCGGAGGCCGATATTCATGGTCAGCCTGGGAGTAATCTTCCACTGGTCCCCTACATAGACTGCATTCACCCAGCCGTTCTTAGGCAGCTTGAGATTATTCCGGCGTTCCCCATTGTTAGGAACTCCAATCAGAAACGATGCCAGCGCGTTGCCGGTGTTCTTTTGGTTCTCGAGGTTGGAGGTCTGAAAGGCCGAGAAGCCAAGATTTCCGTTGGCATTCAAGACGCTTTCGGCGTTGTTGCTGAACATGGCGCCTACCTGCCAGGTATGGCGGCCGCTTAGCTTTGTAAAGTTGCCGCTCCACTCGTAGATATCGCCATCATTATTGTCCAGATAGCTGGGTCCTCCGCCCGCATAGCCGGTGACGCCGATGTCTGGAATCTGGCAGGGAAGGGGTCCGAGATAGCCGCAGGCGAAAAATGGGTTGAATCCGCTGGCGGAAACGGGATGCGTAAAGTTCACAGGATTTGCGAACTCTTGCCACACATGCCCGGCATTGATCTGGAGCGTGGCGGAGGAGCCGAAAGTATGGAGGTACCCCACACCCCAGTTCTGCGCGTCGCTAATATCGTCGGATACGAGTCCCTGGAACCCCCCCGACGAAGTCCGCGTGGCATGGAGCTGGCTGAGCCGCGCAAAGATGGAATTCGATGGATTGAAGTCCTCATCCAACCGCACGGTGTAGTTGTTCTGACGCACCAACGTGGGAGTCGTGTCGACCCCGTTGAATCCGGAGACGAGGGGAACCGGCGCGGGATACATTTGTTTCATCAGAGTCTGCATGGCCGGATCGATTTCCGACGAGACATTGTTATTTGGAAAAGGCGTGCGCAGATATTTGCCGGGATTGTTGGGATCAGGTGTGGTGGTGTAAGGATCGTACAGTTGCTGCGGAATTGCGCTGAAATCGCCGTTCAACTCGGCAGCGGTGGGGACGTTGTAGAGCCGCTCATTGGCGGAATTGATCCGAGTACCTTCAAAGGCGCCGAAGATGAATGTATGATTCCTGCCGTTGTAGTGGGGGAGTAGAATGGGTCCGCCGAACGTAGCTCCATACACGCTCTGCTTCAACGGTGTCACTTTCGGCAGCAGCGGATCGCGTGCGTCGAATGCATCGTTGCGCAGAAACTCCCACAGGTCTCCGTGATAATTATTTGTACCTGACTTTGTAACAACATTGACGATTCCTCCCATGACGCCGCCAAACTGGCTTTGATCGTTGTGCGACTGGACCTTGAATTCCGCGATGTCGTCCACAATGGGTTCCACTGCGTATTCGCTGAACCAAAACTGCTCGTCGACAATTCCGTCCAACAAATACAGATTGCTCCGGTTCATCTGTCCGTTTACCGACGGAAATCCAAACGACCCAGTAAGAATGGCGAATCCACCTCCCCCGCCCTGCCCGGTATCCGCTCTGCTCGACCCTGGAGTGAGGGTTAGCAGTTGGGTAAAGTTCCTTCCGTTGAGCGGCAGAGAATTCACCTCGGTCTGGCTGATCACGGTGCCTAGATTCGCGGTCGACGTTTCCAGTTGGGCCGAAGCCGCCGCCACCGTTACCTGTTGCACCTGGGAACCCACGGCCAGGGCAAAATTGAAGGTTGCCGTCTGGTTCACTTCCAGCACAAAAGGATTCTGTTTCGCAGTGGAAAATCCCGTCTTGACGACTTGGATGGTATAGTGGCCCGGTTGCACGGCGATGAAAGCGTAGTTGCCCACCGAATTCGATTGCGTCGTCCGCACCGTGCCCGTGGATGTTTCCCGCAAGGTGACCAGAGCTCCCGGAACCACAGCGCCGGTGGTGTCCCGGACCGTGCCGTTGATCGCGGCCGTGGAAAGCTGGGCGTTCGCGCAGGAGGAGTTCAGGATGACTCCGATTCCAGCCAAGGCCAGTAGCATCATGATGCACGCCTTTACCGTCCTGGGAAAAAGATAGCCTCGAAGTTGTCGATTCACCGTGCACTCCCTTTCAGTCACTCTGTACACGCTCCATACAGAAGTTGGTTTGTTTTTGGATCGTCCCGAATCATAGGGACGCGCGAAGCAAACTGTCAAGCGAGATATTTCAAGACGTGGAAGGATATGAATCTATGGAGCAATTCAAGAGACCCCTGGCGCGTGGGAGATGGCCAAGCCAATCCCACTACAAGTCATTTATTTGTATCGTTAATGGTGCATCAACCTCGGCATTTGTCGCCGACGATCGATCCTCCGCCAGATTCACAGGGTCATGGGGTGGCGACCAAGTTTCATTTAGCGCCAGAGTAGTGCATTGACAATAAATTGTTTTGGAACCTAGTATTCATTTGTCTTCGTGATGCTGGCCTTGAAGACGCGCGACACTCGGGAGGCATTCGCTCGCCTTCCCGCGATTCTCGAGTCTTTGCATGCATGGGGTTTGAGCGGGAAACTTGGAGTTCCCTTTCGAACCCACGACGCCAGCCGCTTGCGCGCGAGTCGCAGATAGCTCGCAGCGAAGGATTAAGAGGAGAAACTTCATGGATCGTCGCAAATTTCTTGGATTGGTGGGAAGCGGGATTGCCGCCAGCAATCTCAGCCCGGCGTTCTCCCTGGCGCAGGGGCAGTCAGAACCAGCTTCCGACCGCCCCAACTTTCTCTTCATCATTGCGGACGATTTGATGTTTCGCACCATTCACAGCCTGAACAATCCTGAAGTGCATACGCCGAACATGGATCGTCTGGCGGCTTCGGGATGCGCATTCACGCATTCGTTTCATCAGGGATCGTGGAGCGGAGCGGTGTGCCTTCCCAGCCGCACCATGTTGAACAGTGGACTGACCGCATTTCATGCGCGGGACGGGGTGGACCATGTTCCGACATGGGGCCAGACTCTGGGCAACGCCGGATACGACACCTATATCTGCGGCAAATGGCATCTGGATACGACGGTTCTACAGCGCAGCTTCAAGGAGATGGGACCGGTCGCGCCGGGGATGCTTCCGTCGACGCCCATGGGAGGCGCTGCCTATGGTCGTCCACGCCCGGGAGACACGTGGCAACCATGGGATGAATCGCTGAAGGGGCATTGGATTCACAGGCAGCTCTGGACGAATCAAACTCCGGATCGAATCGAGCACGCGGCGGCCCTGTATAGCGACTGCTTCATCGATCACCTGCTAAATAAGGCTGCCAAACGCAATACGCCTTTCTTTATGTATCTGGGCTTCAACTCCCCGCATGACCCGCGGCAGTCGCCCAAGGAATATCTGGCCCGCTATCCGGAGGACAAGATTGAGGTGCCTCCGAATTTTCTGCCGCGACACCCGTTCGATCAGGGGGACTACTACATTCGCGATGAAATGCTGGCGCCGTTTCCCAGAACTCCGCAGGACATTCAACTTCACCGCCGGGAGTACTACTCTCTGATCACCTATATGGATGAACAGATAGGGAGAGTCCTGGATGCATTGCAACAGTCCGGCAAAGCCGCCAATACGTACGTCATTCTGACCGCCGACCATGGGCTGGCGGTGGGCGAGCATGGATTGATGGGGAAGCAGAATCTGTACGACTGCAGCCTTCGCATGCCATTGATTATTGCCGGCCCTGGAATTGCAGCCGGAAAACGGATTGACGAACTGGTGTACCAGCACTGCATGTATGCAACAACCTGCGATCTGGCCGGCATTCCAATACCTTCCACGGTGGAGTTTCCCAGCCTCGCGCCACTGATTCACGGTCAGGGACAGCCTCCGTACCAAGCGATGTTCAGCTACTACAAGGGATTTCAACGGATGGTGCGGACCAAAACCCACAAGATGATCGTGTACCCGCAAATTCACAGAACACAGGTATTCGACATTGAAAACGATCCCTGGGAGATGCATGATTTATCCGCCGATCCGGCGTCGGCGGGGATCAAATCGGAGCTGACGCAGCAACTGAAGCACCTGCAGGCGGAACTCGGCGATAAGCTGCAGCTAGATATATAGAAACTGTCCTCTTGCCGTCTTGGTTCGCGAACTGTCAGACTTGAAATATGGATATGGATCCCTGCGAAATGAATTCCACGGATCAAAAGCCAAAAAGTGGCTGCTGCACGCCTTCTGCAAACAGGCCTGCCCCGACCTCTGGTGCGACACCTATCTCCACATCACCCAAGCAGGTGGATGCTGAAACACGCGCGCGGATGGTCTCTCTGCCGGGGGGCACATTTCTTATGGGCACCGATTTTGCGGAAGGGTTTGCTGCCGATGGCGAGGGCCCGGTGCGCGCTGTTACGCTGCGTCCATTCTCCATTGACCGCTGCACGGTAACCAACCGCCTGTTCCGGCAGTTCGTCGAAGCCACGGGATACCGCACGGATGCGGAGCGCTATGGTTGGTCCTTCGTCTTCTGGCTACACATTCCGCGAGCCAGATTCAGCGAGATGGTAGAGGATCGAGTGCAGGCAGCACCCTGGTGGTGCAAAGTTAGAGGCGCCATGTGGAACGCGCCCGAAGGGCCGGGATCCAATCTATCGAAACGCGACGAACATCCGGTCGTCCACGTTTCATGGAACGATGCAGTCGCCTATACCCAGTGGTCCGGCCAGCGCCTGCCAACGGAAGCCGAGTGGGAATACGCGGCGCGGGGCGGTCTGGAACAAAAGCTCTATCCGTGGGGCGATAAACTGCGCCCGAACGGAGAACATCGCTGCAACATCTGGCAGGGCGATTTTCCCCATCACGACACAGCAGACGATGGCTATTCCGGAACTTGCCCGGTAACCGCATTCCCGCCGAATGGATATGGCCTCTACTCCATGACCGGCAACGCATGGGAGCTATGTGCCGACTGGTTTAGCCCCGATTTTCATAGGACGGCAAGCCGCGACAATCCCACGGGACCGCCGAGCGGTACAGCCAAGGTGATCAAAGGCGGATCGTTCCTCTGCCACAAATCCTATTGCAATCGCTATCGCGTAGCGGCTCGCACATCGAATACCCCAGACAGTTCCACCTCCCACATGAGTTTCCGCTGTGTTCTGTCGGATTGAGGGGAAATGTGTTGGCTCGCGCTGAGCTTCCCCCCGTTGCTGGAGACGTTTAGGGCCGGTGCTCCGGCGATATCCGCAGAGCGGAACTGGGTGTAAATACGGGCCGACGTTTGGCAGACGGAAATATTCTGCGAACTCCGTCCTCATCCTTTGTCTATGGCAGCCGATATTCCTCGTTGAGGATCGATTATGCGTGAGCCCCGCATTCTGCTGGCAGAGAACAATCCAGAACATTCCGCCGAGTTGCAGCATTCCCTTCAGCTGCTCCACTACACAGTGGAAGTCCATGCAAGTGGTCTGACGACATTGCAGCGACTACAAGAGCCGACTTCTCCGGAAATGGCGCTCATAAGCTCTGCGCTCACTCCGATCACGGGAATGGAGATCGCATTGGAGATTCGGCGCCGTTCGCGCAGGAAACAGCATTGGCTGATGTTGATGATCTCGAATCCAAGCGCGGAGGAGGTGGTGATGGCCACCGATGCGGGCGTGGATGAAATTCTCGCCAAACCTGTCGATCTCCAGGACCTTCGCATGCGCATTCGGACCGGAGAACGCGTGCAGAGTTTATACCGCGAGCTCAGCGACTCCGCGATGGCCATGCAGTTTCACTCGACTCACGATCCGCTGACAGGAACGTGGCGCAGGGAAGCAATTCTGGACCTGATCTTCCAGGAGACGGACCGCGTTCAGAGGTTGCAAATCCCTGTCAGCATTGTCCTGCTGGATATCGACGACTTCACCCATATGAATCAGCAATACAGCTCCAACACAGCGGACAAGCTGCTAAAGATGTTGGCGAACCGCTTACGCCGGCAGCTGCGCAGCTACGATATGATCGGACGCTACACCGGAGATGAATTTCTCATCGTATTGCCTGGATGTTCCGCCGCACAAGCGGCCGCCAAGGCAGAAAGGATTCGTCTCGCCATCGCCAATCGACCCTTTCTGGTCGATGGCAACGAAATTCCGATGACAGCTTGCCTCAGCGTAGCCGCCAGTTTAGGGCGCTCGCCGCTGATCGTTCTGCGGGAAGCGGAACGTGCACTCTCGCAGGCCAAGCAACGAAGCCGAAACTCAGTAGGGGTCGCCGCGGTAGCCAACAGCACCGAGCAGGTCTCGCCCGATCTGCGTCGATGGAAGACACCGAACGATTGATCCGGATCCTGGGCGATCTTCGGTTCTATCTCTTCGAGGTGGGGGGGAAATCTAATCAGAAACAGTCCGACGCGGTACACTCCTCGGCCCACAGCAGCGATGCGCGGTAAAGTTCGTGCATCTGTTCGGCATTGAGGGATGACCCATTGCAGCCCGAACATTCCCAGTGGCCTGCCTGGTATTCCTGAAAACAGCGGAGGGAGCGTCCTACGTCGTTGGGTTCGCCCATAAGAGCGGCCTTGACCCCGGATCGAAGGGGGAGCGTGTCGACAACCTGCTGCATGGGAACGCCCAGAAGGACCGGCAACAAGGAGAGCAATCCGAACATATATTGTTCGGTTGCGTCCTCGTTGAGGTGAGCGGCGGACATTTCACAGAAACTGGCTCGCTGTAGGGCCTGACGGATGAGCTCGGAGGACTGGTCCTTCCCGAATTCCCAAGTAACGGCAACCGTGACCAGCTTGCGAAACTGCTCTTCTCCCACAACAATCAACGCTCTTTCAATGGAGGTTACTTCCTTGCGCAGCGCAAAGACAGCGCTGTTCACGAGCCGCAGCAGTCGATAGCTGAGGGATGTCTCCCGACGAACCAGCTTCCCAATCGCGCGCCAGTCGAACGAGGGCTGACAAAGGGCTCCAAGAATTTGAAGGTACAAAAGTGAATTCGACGGAATGTGGTTCGGAGCGACAGCAGCTGGGCGACAGAAGAAATAGCCCTGAAACAGCTCAAACCCCTCGTCCATCGCGACACGAAATTCTTCGTGCTCTTCCACTTTTTCGGCGATCAGCCGAGCATCACAGTCCTGGAGGAACTGACGTATTTTTGCCCTCTCCGAGGCATTGCTCAGTCGGAAATCGATCTTCACATAGTCTGCATAAGGAAGCAGTTGCTCCAGGCCGGGTCGGGGCACAAAATCATCCAGGGCGATTTGATATCCCATATTCCGCAATCTGCCGCAGGCTGCCAGAAGTTCGTGATCGGGCTCAATGTCCTCCAGTATCTCGAGCACCGTGGAACAAGCAGGCAGAAGCGTGACAAGCCCGGAAACGAGGGAATCCCGCGTGCAATTCAGGAAGGTCTTACCTCCGGCAGACGTCAACGCAAAATCATAGAGGACAGAATTGTCTACCATCAGGCGCGTGGCGGAGTCCGATTCCGAAGCGGACGCAGTGAAGCATTGATTCTGCGTACCGGAACGATAAAGGAATTCGTATCCAAAAACCTGCTTCTTCCGATCGAGAATGGGTTGACGGGCAAAGAACCGTGCGGGCGCGACTTCAGGGCAGTCCGAAAGTTTTTCGTTGGGGGATGAATGTGTCGTCTGCATGAGAACCTAATGGAACCGCGGTCTCCTAAGGCGCGAAATGGGATGTTACACTCAGGGATCGCATACTTGGAGAATGAAGATGGACCGCTTGCAAGCGATCAGGTTGTTCTACGCCGACATGATCACGGCCAATGCCGGCATACCTCCGGGGAGTGAACTTCAGGCCGCTTTGGCGTCGACGCCACGTGAGAAATTCGTCGGGGATGCACCCTGGAAAATTTTTACCCGGTCCGGCTATGTCGATTCTCCTTCCGATGATCCTGCATTTCTCTATCAGGACATAGTGGTGTCCCTCGGCACCCAGGCACCGCTCAACAATGGCCAGCCTACCTTGCACGCCTTCTGCCTGGCCGCACTGGCGCCGAAGAAAGGTGAACGCGTTGTCCACATTGGGGCGGGCACCGGCTACTATACGACTCTGCTGGCAAAGTTGGTGGGAGAAACGGGAACGGTGGACGCGTATGAAATTGAGCCGGACCTCGCGCAACGGGCTATATACAATCTGGCGGAGTTTCCCAACGTCTCGGTTCATTCCCGCTCCGGCGCGGAAGGGCCGATTCCGCCGTGCGATGTGCTGTATGTAAACGCCGGGGCCACGGAGCCAATGGCCATCTGGCTGGACGCGTTGCGAATCAACGGACGGCTGCTCTTTCCTCTCACGGCTACTGTCGGAGGCGGGGCCACGCTGCTTGTCACCAAGCGCGAGGGTGGAATTTACTCCGCTCGTTTTCTTTTGCAGGCACAATTTGTTCCCTGTATTGGCGCGCGCGATCCGGCAATGGAGGAGAGACTTACGCAAGCGTTCCGTAACGGCAAGTGGAGCGAAGTAAAGTCTCTGCATCGAGATACTACACCGGACGCCAGTTGCTGGTGCGCCGGCTCTGATTGGTGGCTTTCCACCAATTGAAACTCCGATCCTTGGATTGTGACCAAGCATCTTGCGTTCTGGCTCCCCGCATCCGGCCGCTCTAGGCCGACCAACGGCGAGAATCCGTCTCCATCCACGGCGAGGCAAGAATCGCGGCATCGGCTCTGGATGGATCTTCCTGTTGCAAGGTCGAGGTGGTGGACTCGATACGCTGGTGTTTTCTTGATTTCGCATCCCCATGAGGATCGGTCATAGAAACCTGATTCCACGCCTGGCGAACGTTCATGATGTCGCGGATCGATTTTTCCAGCAAGGGTATGGAGGCATCCCTGGAGCCGCGCACACACTGGGCATACATGGCCGCATAGAATTCCGCCAGAGCTACCGCCGGCTGGCCTCCAATGTCGAGACGAAGGCGGGCCTGCAGATAGGTCAGAATTTCCAGCACATAGCGAATCGATTCGCGACGTCCTGCGACATCTCCGGCCTCGACGCTCGCAATTGCTCCGTACAAAA
>JAJYSL010000114.1 GCA_021793595.1 Acidobacteriota bacterium | reverse complement strand
CCACAGTCAAGGAAAATGAATGACGAATTATCTGGAACTTCCCGCCGGAGCAAAAGCTCCTGAAGTGATCAATGCGGTCATTGAAATCCCCTACGAAGGGGTGAACAAGTACGAGTACGACAAGAAACTCCACGTCTTCCGCCTGGATCGGAACCTGTATTCTCCCGTGCACTATCCCGGAGACTACGGATTTATTCCCAGCACCCTCAGCGAGGACGGCGATCCGCTGGATGTGCTGGTGCTGGTCGACTCACCCAGCTTTTCCGGATGCGTGATGGATGTTCGCCCGATCGGTCTGTTGCTCATGATGGATCAGGGCATCCCGGATGAGAAGATTCTGTCGGTCGGCCGCAGTAATCCCCGCTATGCGGATGTCTGGAACTACACGGAAATATACCCTCACATGCTGCGCGAAATTACTCATTTCTTCGCCATCTACAAGGATCTGGAAGGCAAGCGGGTTGAAGTGAAAGGCTGGCACGACGCTTCCCGCGCGCGTGAAGCCATCACCGCGTCCATGAAGCGCTATGAGGATGCCAAAGCGGCAAGGAATGCTGCCGAAGCGGAAGAGAAGAAAAACATCCTGGTTCCTCGATAGCCGCCACGCCGCGCACGGCGAATTTGCAATCCGCGAACAAAGCAAAGACCCGCTTTCGTCGGCGGGTCTTACCTGTTGTACGAGCGGGCTGCCGCGGCCGAAATCTGGCTTTAGTCCTTGGCGGCGTTCTGCTGGGCTGTGCCCCTCTCGGCGAAGGTGTTGATAGACCTCCCGGCGCTTGCGGTCTGCGGGTTCGCGGGTCCATTCCCCTGCAGCCCCGTCGGCCGCGCTAATCCTTCAAAGGTAAACCGAATCGACGAGCCAAACTGTTTGTAGTCACCGTACTTGACGATTTCCCTCAAGTGGACATCGCTGGGCTGGCAGGCCTTGCAATTCTGGAAGTGCAATATGCCTTCCGCCCGCGTAGAGACCGGGAACCAGTATTTTCCATCGATCCGCTGGCGATACGTCGTAAACGGAATGGAAAGATCTTCCTCACCGCGCCGGGTATCGTCTGGAATGTTTTTTCCGTTGGTCACGACAATCTGAAAATCCTTGGCGTCGACCCAGATGCGTCCGGAAAAATAGCGCTGATCTCTTTCCATGTGCCGAGGCGCCACGTCGAAGACATACGTGTCCACCTGGTCGACACGCTCCGTGCCCACATAGGTCACGTGATATTGCGCGACGTCTTCGGTGGTCAACGTGAACGGCAGCCGATGTTCAATGTCGTCGAAGTCAGCCGGGCTCAGCAACGCCCGCGTTAATGTGTTGTCGGGAGCATAGACAACTTTCTCCTGCTTGCGTCCGGAGGGACTCAACACTATGTCGTCTACCTGGAGATATTCTCCATCGATGCTGCCATTGTCCCCAATTGAGTCCAGCTTGACGGTGCGACGGTAGGTGTAATTCTCGAGGGCGCGCTTGAATTGCGTTTCCTTTTCCGCAAAGCGCTGAATGATTTGTTGCGGTGTGATGCCCTTAGGCTGCGCCGCATTCAGAGGTCCAAACCCTGCGTCCATGGGTGCCGGAGTAAAGGCTTGCTGAGAATTTTGCGATGGCAGCGGGGACTGCCCCGGAGATTGCGCCGTCGCGGAGACTCCGATCCCAGCTGACAAGCAAAGCAACCCAATTCCAAGAAATTGAGACCAACGCGGACACGAAGCGGAGCCAGGCAACAGACGGTTCTCGTGAGTGACTTGCACAATCGATCCACCAGACGAACGAAGAAAAATCACAACCGACCTCGGGATTCGAGGCTTCTCAGTCCATGCCGCGTCTTCCCTTTTTCACCATAGCCGACAGAACCCAATCTCTAGGATGCGTTGCCCCTGTTTTGTGTTACCAGGGTTACTGGATAGTTAACAGCGACTCCACGCAGGCTGGAGCTTCGCCCACGCCTCGGAAAACAAAGTGTAATGATTGTGGGCAGCCCCGACAACCTCGCAAGTTGCCAGATCACATCGTCTGAGCGGCAGCCGTGGCCGTGCAACTCGGCGTAGGATTTGGGCAGGAGACGCTCGTGGCATTCGGCTCATTCAATCGCTCAAAAGCCCGGGGTAAACGCCCGCGGGAGCCGCTCGATGCAGCTGCGCTGTACGAATATGCGGTACGCAGCCTGGGCAGCAAAATGCGCACTGTCGCCGAGTTGAAGCGATTGATGCGCCGGCGCGTGGAACCCGACGAAACCGGCGAGGCCAAGGTGGAAGCAGTCGTTCTTCGGCTAAAAGAGCTCCATTATCTTGACGATACCCGCTACGCCTCGGACTACACGCGCCTGCGAGTGGACAATGAGAAATTCGGCCGCCGCCGCGTGCAGCAGGATTTGATCCAGCGCGGTGTTCACGAGCAGGTGATCGGCAAGACCCTGGACGCTGCCTACTCTGAACTGCCCGAGGCCGAACTGGCCCGCAAGTACATTGAACGCAAGCGTCTACGCAAGCCGACCAACGAAAAAGAAACCGCGCGCATCGTTCGCAGCCTGGTGCGTGCCGGCTTTTCCATGGGCACCATCTTTCCCCTGCTGAAGGCCTGGAAGGTAGACGAATCAGCTCTTGAAGCCGTCTCGGAAATCGATCTGAACACGCCGGAACCCAGCGTATAGATCCAAGCCAATCAATGTCCATCCAACTCAAGGCAGGCGGCGTTATTTCAGACTGCGAAAGATGCTGTGTACTCTAGGCTCATGCGAACCGCGCGGCGGATTTTCCTCCTTCTCCTCCTCCTTTGTCTGCTCTACCCAGCCATGGTTTTCGGGTTCTATTTTTTTGCGCCGCGGCAAAATGCGCAGCTTGGCAAGGTCGATACATTGATCGTCCTTGGCTGTCCCACCATGGCCGACGGATCGCCATCGCCGGAGCAGCGAGCGCGTGTCATGGAAGGTGTCCGCGAGTTCAACCGCAGAGTCAGCCGGCACATCATCATGACCGGCACAGCCGCCCACAACCGCTTTGTCGAGGCCCATGCCATGGCGATGCTTGCTGAGGCCAGCGGCGTTCCGGCTTCCGCCATCCTTCAGGAGAACCAGGCCCACGACACCATCCAAAACATCTATTACTCCGACAAAATGATGGATGCGAACGGCTGGCACACAACGGAGGTCATTAGCTCTCCTTATCATCTGCCGCGTACAGCCCTCATTCTGCGCCGATATCGGCAACTGCTGTGGAAAACGCACGCCGCGCCCTGGCCGCCGGGTTATGGCGCCTGGACGAGATTCCAGATGGAATCAGAAGAAGCCTTTGACTGCTTCCGCATTCGCGTAAACGGCTTTCCCCCGTCAAAATATCTGCCGAAATAGTTCGGCAAAGGCACCGGTGGTAACCGTTCAAGCATCCTTCTGCTTGAGTGGTGGTGTCATTGATAAACTGAATAGATATGCGTACGTTGTCCGGTTCAGCCCTCCGCGAGATGTTCCTGAAGTTCTTTGAAGGCAAAGGGCACACCCGTGTCCATTCGTCTTCCCTGGTGCCGCAAAACGACCCCACCCTACTGTTTACCAACGCGGGCATGAACCAGTTCAAGGATGTTTTTCTTGGCCTGGAAAAGCGGCCCTACGTTCGAGCCACCACGGCGCAAAAGTGCGTCCGCGCCGGCGGCAAGCATAACGACCTGGAAAATGTCGGCTTCACTCGCCGCCACCACACGTTTTTTGAGATGCTCGGCAACTTCAGCTTCGGCGACTACTTCAAGAAAGAGGCCGTCGCTTACGCGTGGGAATTTGTCACTTCACCGGAATGGCTGGATCTGCCGAAAGACAAGCTCTACGTCACCATCTTCAAAGGTGAAAACGGTGTTGCCCGCGACGATGAAGCCTATCAATTCTGGCTCGATATTGGTGTCGAAAAAGAGCGCATTTTCGAGATGGGCATGAAGGATAACTTCTGGCAGATGGGCGAAACCGGCCCCTGCGGCCCCTGCAGCGAGATTTTTTATGACATGGGGCAGGCCGCATCCGAAACGCCCGACAAGGATCTGCCTTTCGGAGAAGACGACGCCCGCTATGTCGAAATCTGGAACCTGGTCTTCATGCAGTTCGACCGCAGCGTCAATCCCAAAACTGGCGAGGCTGCGTTAGCGCCGCTGCCCAAGCCGTGCGTGGACACGGGCGCGGGGCTGGAGCGCATTGCCGCCGTGATGCAAGGCAAGCTGTCAAATTTCGACACCGACCTGTTTACGCCGCTGATCGCCAAGGCCGCCGAACTGACGGGCACTACCTATAAGGATGGCGAATCGCGCAACGATGCCAGCCTGCGCATCATTGCCGACCATTCTCGTGCCGCGACGTTTCTGATTTCAGATGGCGTGCTTCCCGCAAATGAAGGACGCGGCTATGTGCTGCGAAAAATTCTCCGTCGCGGCATTCGGCATGGGCGCCTGCTTGGCCAGGAAAAGCCTTTTATGTATCAGATGGTCTACGTCGTCCGCGACGAAATGCAGAATGCGTATCCGGAATTAAAGGACAGCGCACAACGTGTGGCGAAGGTGGTGAAAGCGGAAGAAGAGCAGTTTGCGAGAGTACTCGAGAAAGGTTCAAGAGAGCTTGAAGATGCGATTCTTCGATATATCCAGCCAGTTTTAGAGGCAGGAGCATCTGAATTAGAGCTAATGCAACCGACCGAACCCGAACCAGAAATAGAGCCCGCTGGAGAAACGAATTACCTCGCAGAGCGATTGATACGGAAGCATCCTCAATTCTTCCGTGATCGCCTTATTAAGGATTCAAAGGGGCTTTACGGCCACTTTCTGGTTAGATTTCCACACCTCCTTCGCGCTCGTCTTGATGGCCGAGAAGCTTTCCGTCTGTATGAAACTTATGGTCTGCCTCTCGACTTCATCCTCGATGCTTGCCGTGACGCAGAGGTCAATCTTGATCTCACCGGCTTCGAGGCCGCGCGCGCGGAGGAACAAGCTCGCGCTCGCGCCTCCTGGAAAGGCGGCTCCAAAGGCACGGCCAGCCCGGCGTATCGCGAACTGCCGAAGACCATCTTCGAAGGCTACCGGCAACTTGTCTCCAACGGCTGTGAAATCCTGGCGCTGGTCAAAGACGGTCTCGGCGCGCAGGAAGTGAAAGCCGGGGAGAGCGCCGAAGTTGTTCTCGATCACACCAGCTTCTACGCCGACTCCGGCGGGCAGGTTGGCGATCACGGCTGGCTCTATTCCGAAGATGGCAATGTCGTTGTGGCTGACGTGCTCGGTTGTACCAAGCCGATGCAGGGCATCTTCGCGCACAAAATCATTGCGAAGCAAACTATCGCTCTTGGTGACAAGGTCAATACCGTCGTCGATCCGGTATTTCGTTCCGCGACCGTGCGCAACCACACCGCTACCCATCTGCTGCACGCTGCCCTGCGCGAAACTTTAGGCACCCACGTCAAACAGGCGGGTTCGCTGAACGATCCGCAGCACCTGCGCTTCGATTTTTCACACTTTACTGCCGTCGCCGATGAAGAACTGCAGGACATTGAAGACAGCATCAACAAGAATGTTTTGGCCAACACCAAGGTGGTCACGCTGGAGGATGTGCCCATCGACGTGGCCGTGAACGAATATCACGCGATGGCGCTGTTCGGCGAGAAATACGGCGACAAGGTGCGCGTGGTCAAGATCGGCGACTTCTCGACGGAACTTTGCGGCGGCACGCACGCGGGCGCCACGGGCGAAATCGGCCTGGTCAAGCTGTTGGGTGAAAATAGCGTCTCCTCCGGCGTGCGTCGCATTGAAGCGGTTACGGGGACCGGCGCGCTGGAGGAATTCCGTCGCGACTTCGCTGTCACCAAGGTGGCCGAACAGGTCGCCGGCAAAGCAGACGCCATCACTCCCGCCGAGGCGCTGCGCAATAAGTTGGCGGCGCAGGAAGAAGAACTGAAGCGGCTGCGCCGCGAGCTGGATGAAGCGCGGATGAAGTCGGCCGCCGGCAGAGTCAGCAAAGCTGCTGCGGAGGCGGTCGAGGTCTCCGGCGTGAAAGTGCTGGCACAACGTGTCGACGCGCTTGATCGTGGACAGGTGCGCACCCTGGTCGACAATCTGCGCGGCAAGCTCGGCTCTGGCGTTGTTGTCCTTGGCGGCGTTCAGGAAGATGGAAAAGTGGCGTTGATCGTTGGCGTCACGAAAGATTTGACCAGCCGTGTGCAGGCCGGCAAAGTCGTTGCACAACTGGCACAGATGGTCGGAGGTTCGGGCGGCGGACGACCGGACATGGCGGAAGCGGGCGGCAAAGATGCCAGCCAGCTCGACGCAGCCCTGCGCAGCGCGCCGAAGGTGGTTGGCAACTTCTTGGGTTAGGCTGGATCGAACGCGAGAATGCGCAAATGGACATCGAGCCGCCGCGCGGACTCTTAGGGAGCCTCTGCACAGGTGGCACACCTGCGCCGTGTTGAGTTTCAATGGTCGCGCATGGGCGACGTGATTGTGGGACGCCTGGTTGCGGCTGACGCCGGAGAGATAAGTTTCAGCCTGAACGAGAACTGGCCGGGATTCAGCAGCGAATTTTCTGCCGAAGACGATGGGGTGAAGGGTGTGGCGACAGTGCCCGCGGGAAAAACCGTGACGTGGCGACTGAAATCTCATCCGGCAATCAAGTCCGTGGATGCAACGCAGTTCACCGTAGCCCTTGGAGGTCCGGGCAAGCCAACCTACCTTGTGGCAGGATTTGGAAAGCTGCCAGGGTTCGAAGGGATTGACCATCATCTTGCCGAGACTGAGAAGACGTATGACCAACGCCGACCAAAAGCGAAGGGGCCGTCGGGCGATATCCTTGGCGCAATTGCGGACAACCTGAACAATTCGCGAATGTATTCGAACGACAACAACAGAGTCGCGATCAGCGTTTCTCGCACTTTCGGCGTGCGTTCTCCGAACGCCTGCCCATATTTTTGCTGGGACAGTTTCTTTAGCGGGCTGCTGGCCAGCCTGGACAACCCGGAAATGGGACGCGAGACAGTGCGTGCCATTCTTTCCTATCAGAGCGCCGATGGTCTGGTCCCGAATTTTGCCCATTGGAATGATGGCGGGATCAGCCGCGACCGCTCGCAGCCGCCGGTCGGTTCGATGTGCGTGTGGAAGATGCATCAGTACTGGCCTGATCTCGAATTTTTACGCGAGGTCTATCCCAAGCTGGCGCTGTGGCATGGGTGGTGGATGAAGGAGCGCAACGCAAAGAACGACGGGCTGCTGCAATGGGGAAGCAGCACCGGCGTTCTACAGGATGCCCAATACGAAACGGGCTGGGATGACACGCCGCAATTCGAAGGCGTCGAGGGCGTAAAGATGGTGGGCCACACGATGAACGCCTATGCGGTGGATTTGTGTTCATTGTGGGCCATGGATGCGCATCATCTTTCGCTGATTGCCGATGCGATCGGCAAGCCGGAGGACGCCAAGCGATATCGCAAGGATGCGGCGGACATGAATGGCCGGATCAAGGCGAAGCTGTGGAATGAAGGCCTGGGGCTTTATTGCAGCCGGTTCTGGGACAAGGACGATGGCACGCCCGGTGACTTTCTGACGCGCATCACACCGGCAAATTTTTATCCGCTGATCAGCGGGGCGGCGGACCCAGCGCGTGCGAATAAGGTGCTGGCAGTGATGACCGATCCGAAGCAGTTTTGGGGAGAGTGGATCTTGCCGACTGTCTCACGGCGGGACTCCTTATTTCTGGGGCAAACGTACTGGCATGGAACGATCTGGGGACCGGTCAATTACCTGGTGTTTCAGGGGGTGAAGCGCTATGCGCCGCTCGAATTGCAGAACGACTTCGCGCAAAAAAGCATGCACCTTTTTATGAACAACTGGCTGGCGGATGGATATTGCGGAGAGAACTTCCTCAGCATCGATGGAAGCGTCGGTGGCAATCGCAACTACACATGGAGCGCCCTGCTGTGCCTGATTGGGGTGGAGTCGATGGTCGACATCGATGACGACGGTGTGCCCCAAAAAGGCCCCGGTTATGGCGAAGCAGTCGAGCTGACAAACCTGCCGATTCATGGGAAAGGCCACCGCGTTTTGTTGCGAGTCGGAAGCCCGGAAGTCACGATCCTGCCAAACTGAGGCGCTTAAGGCGGTCGTGGGCCTCGAATGCGCGTCCAAGTTGGGCAGAAAGGTTTTGCTTTAGACTCAGATTTGCATGCTCGCATCCTCCAATTTGGCTGCCGCTCAGGTGATCGGCGTCATCCCGGCACGGCTGGCTTCGACGCGTTTACCGCGCAAAATTCTGCGGGAGATCGCGGGCAAGCCAATGCTGGCCTGGGTGTACCGGGCTGCGTCGGGCGCGGGCGTTTTTGATCGGCTGATTGTCGCCACCGATGCGAAAGAAGTGGCTGACCTTTGCCAGGCGCAGGGATGGGAGTGCCGGATGACGTCGCCTGACCTGGCGAGCGGAACGGACCGTGTACACGCGGTGGCGCAACAACTCGGCCGAGAAGATGGCCGAGATCAGTCGAACGATATTTTCGCCAACATCCAGGGGGACGAGCCGCTGCTGCGAACGGAGCATTTCCGCGCGCTGCTGTTTCCTTTTCGGCGCGCAGACGTCGATGTTTCGACGTTGCGGACACGATGCCCAGCGGAGGACATTGACAATCCCAACGTGGTGAAGGTCGTAGTCGCCCACAATGGCAACGCGCTGTATTTTTCAAGGGCGACAATTCCGTTCGATCGCGACGGAAAAGCGGGCGACAGCATTCCGTACTGGAAACACCTGGGACTGTACGCCTACCGGAAGCACATCCTGGATCGCTTCCCTGGCCTGCCGAGCAGCCAATTGGAGGCCGTCGAACGGCTGGAGCAATTACGGCTGCTCGAAAACGGAATCGCCATCCACGTTGAGGCAGTGGAGCACGACACGATAGGGGTCGACACCGAAGCCGACCTGGAGACGGCGGCGGCATTGTTGCGCGAGCGGGAGCGGCAGTCGATTGCGCCGTGAAGAATTTTCCCGGCTGGCCGGCTGCGCCAGACGAAACCCAACGGTTCCGATACACTAATTGCTGGAGATCAGGATGAATCTGTTTTGCTTTCTTCCTCCTCAGGTGGCCCGCCGCCTGAAGCTGGGAGTGTCTTTGTGCGCTGTTTTCATGGCAACATGCACGCTCGGGCTGGGGCAGTCACAATCGCAGTCCAGCAGCAGCGACACCACCAACGGCGCCACCCCGACGATTAACAATCCGCAGAACCACAACGTGAGCACGGGGAACTACATCCCGCCAGCACCGCCTTCGGGCCCGGATGTGTATTACAACCACCGTTGGGATATCTACGCCGGCGCAGGGTATACGAATTTTCTGGCTGGTCCAGCATTGTTTCAACGGTCCAACTTGGGCGGATGGGAAGCCGCCGCGAGCTACTGGTTTGGTTGGCACTGGGGCCTGATCGCGGATGCGCGCCAGTACATTGGCACCTCCGGCGTCTTTCCGAACGCAAACGGCGGCCTGCCTATTCCGCCGTGCCAGCCCTTTGAAACCACCTGCTACAACAACCCCACTGTGACAGGGCCGCGCATCATGCAGTATTACTTTATGGCGGGCCCAGAATATCGCGTATTTCGCCGCGCCAAGGCTTCCGCCACGTTTCATGCGATGTTTGGCAATGCCTGGGGCATCTTCGACGCCGCTCACCTTACGGGCCTGAATGTTCAGACCATCGGCCTATTTGCCACGCAATGGACCTTCAGCGGAGCCATTGGCAGCACATTCGATTACAACTACACTCCTCGAATCGCGTTTCGAATCCAACCGGAACTCCTGCTGACCCATTATGGCGGCACGGCGCAGCAGAATTTTGGATTTTCCGTGGGTCCAATCTTCCGGCTGGGCCACTTGGATACGTCCGGTAGAGCGACTGCATCGGGTAGCAAACATTGGCACTTACATAACCCGCTGCATAGGTGACCAAAGGGCTCGTCCTTCGGTACTTTGACACCTATGTAGTGTGCGAATCAGTATTTCAATCAGAAGCGGATTGGAATTTAGGCCCTCCCCCCTATCTCCAGTCTCAATTCCTTCCGCTTTCCTCACTCCCCCTTAAAAACTTAACGAACGGCGTTGAAGCGCAAAACAGCGCAAAGCCGCGTCCGGCTGCCGGTATGCCGTCTTTCATTCGAAATGCACGCAGACGCAAAACTGCCCCCATCGAGTGGAGGCAGGATCGCATTCTTGTGCTGAAAGTTTAAGCCAGTTCGTAACCGGCGAAGAAGTAGCCAATTTCGAAGGCCGCGGTGTCTTCTCCGTCCGACCCGTGAATCGTATTCTCTTCGATGCTACCGGCAAACTTTTTGCGGATGGTGCCTTCTTCCGCGTTCGCGGGGTTGGTGGCCCCCATCAGTTTACGCAGGTCGGCAATCGCATTTTCCTTTTCCAGCACCATGACGAAGATCGGACCGGAAGACATAAAGTCCGTCAGCGAATTGAAGAATGGACGCTGGGCGTGGACTGCATAAAATCCTGCAGCCTGCTGTTTACTGATCGACAGACGCTTGATGGCGACCAAGCGAAAGCCTGCAGCCTCAATCATGGCGAGGACGGCGCCGGTGTGGCCCTTGCGGACCGCATCCGGCTTGACAATGCTAAACGTACGTTGCAATGAAAACTCTCCTTGAGCTGGGAATGTTTTTCGACTTGGCTATGCCTTGCCGATAACCTGGGCCAGGGTTTCGCCAATCAGTGCGGGTGACTTGACGACGTGAATACCGGCCGCTTCGAGCGCCTTCATCTTGTCCGCCGCGGTTCCCTGCCCACCGGAAATGATGGCGCCGGCATGGCCCATGCGTCGACCCGGCGGCGCTGTCTGGCCGGCAATAAAGCCCACTACCGGCTTCTTAACGTGAGCTTTGACATAGTCGGCTGCAGCCTCTTCAGCGGTACCGCCTATCTCGCCGATCAGAATGATCGCCTCAGTGTCGGGGTCTTCGTTCAACAGGCGAAGTCCATCGACGTGGGTGGTGCCGATGATGGGATCGCCGCCGATGCCGATGGCCGTCGACTGGCCGATGCCGCGCTGGGTCAGTTGAAAGACGGCTTCGTAGGTTAGCGTGCCGGAGCGGGAAATGATGCCAACGTTGCCTTCCATGTGAATTCGGCCCGGCATGATGCCGATCTTGCATTTTCCGGGCGAGATGACCCCTGGACAATTGGGTCCGACCAACCGCGACCTGGAATGCTTCAACTTCTCCCACACGCGCACCATGTCCAGAGTGGGAATGCCTTCCGTGATGCAGACGATTAGGGGAATACCGGCATCTTCGGCTTCCAGAATGGCGTCCGCGGCAAACGGCGGCGGAACAAAAATGACCGTGGCGTTGGCGCCGGTTTTGTTGACAGCCTGCTCCACGGTGTCGAAGACCGGCCAGCCCTCATGGTTGGTTCCACCTTTGCCTGGCGTCACGCCGCCGACAACTTTGGTACCGTATTCGGCGCAGCCCTTGGCGTGGAAGGTGCCTTCGCGACCGGTAATTCCCTGCACGATCAGGCGGGTTTTTTTATCGACTAAAACACTCATTTGCTCCCCTTCGCAGCGGCAACCGCTTTTTCGGCTGCGTCCTTCATGGTTTGGCCAATGATGAAATTCAGACCGGACTCCTTCAGAATCTGTCGCCCTTCTTCCACGTTAGTGCCTTCCAATCGGAGAATGACCGGCACCTGCACATTCATTTTTCTGGCTGCTTCGACCACGCCGCGGGCCAGTGTGTCGACGCGGAGGATGCCGCCAAAAATGTTGATGAACACGGCCTTGACGTGCTTGTCGGACAGCAGAATGCGGAAGGCATTTTCAATCTGCTCTTGATTCGCACCGCCGCCCACATCGAGAAAGTTCGCCGGAGAGCCGCCGGCGTATTGGATGATGTCCATGGTGGCCATAGCCAAGCCTGCGCCGTTCACCATGCAGGCGATGTTGCCATCGAGGCGAATGTAATTCAGCGCGAACTTGGAGGCTTCCACTTCGAGCGGATCTTCTTCGTTGGTGTCGCGCAGTTCCTTCAATTCTTTATGCCGGAACATGGCATTGTCGTCGAAGTTCATTTTGCAATCGAGCGCGAACAGCTTGTCATCCTTGGTGGTGATGAAGGGATTGATTTCCATCAGCGAGGCGTCGGTCTCGACGCAGGCCTTGTAGAGGCCGGACATGAATTGTACGGCCTGGTTGATCTGGGTTGGCTTGAGTCCGAGAGCGAATGCCAACTTACGCGCCTGGTACGACTGAAAGCCAATCGCAGGGTCAATGTGTTCCTTGAATATGGCCTCGGGAGTTTTCGCGGCGACTTCTTCAATCTCCATGCCACCGGACTTGGAGGCCATAAACACCATCTTGGCGGCGGCGCGATCCAGCACCATTCCCAGGTACAGTTCGCGGTCGA
>JAJYSL010000113.1 GCA_021793595.1 Acidobacteriota bacterium | reverse complement strand
GCAATCCACAACGACTCCTGCACCCGCCGCTCTTCCCGCCTGCCCATCGCCATACTCGTTAGACGCTTTCTACCTACAATGGTCTCTCCCCCTAACTGCGACTTTCACCACGGACTGGTAAGGGTGTCGATTGCATCCGCTATCTCGAATTCGCGGTCGAAGGTTGCGACGCAATAGGAACGGCAGTGGCTGGATTGCTGGCCCACGCAAAATGTCGGGCTTACTCAATCTTTGGCGTTATGATCCGGGAAGCGGGTAAAGACGTCCTCGGTACATACCTACGGATTCAATTGAACGGACGTGAATCACCTGCGCGGTTGCGTTGTCTGATCCATCTACTTCAACCGCGTAATTTACCAATTCCTCCGCGATCGTAGTAACATCTTTATCCTGTGCGGTGATGCGGGCGATATCTTCTTGATACATTCCTCCATAGACACCATCTGTGCATAACAGTAGTAGATCGCCAACTTTCAGCGGAATGCTTCTGGTTTCGGCTGTCACAAACAGTTCGGGGCCGAGCGACCGAGTGAGGACATGACGATCTTCAGAAAGCTCCGCTTCAGCAGCGGAAATGAGCCCAAGCTTACGCTGTTCCTCTACCCATGTATGGTCGCGCGTGAGACATGTAGCTTTACCGTCGCGCACTTGGTAGCAACGGGAATCTCCCACATGTGCAATGAATGCCTGGTCATACCGCAAGGCGCAGGAAACCACCGTCGTCGCCATATGTCTGCCACGTCGGTCCTGTTGCAGTCCTTCGTCGTGAACAGCGGCGTTCGCGTGCTGGATCAAGCGCGGTAGCAAACTGACCAGAGATACTCCCTCGGGTGCCTGGGCAAAACCTTCAGCCATTACCGCTACGGCCTTAGCTGAAGCTACTTCGCCGAAGTCCATCCCACCGAGGCCGTCGGCTACAACAAACATCCAACCGCGAGATCGCGACTCCTGCCGCGAGCTTGGAACAAAGACTCCCATCGAGTCCTCGTTATTCACGCGAAGCTTGCCGGGATTGCTTGCCTGTCCAAAGACCACATCCAACATCTATTGCCATCCTATGCCGTTTCTCCGTTGGTCTTCCCACGCGTGTATCCCCGTGAATACGAGTAACCGGGGCTACCTGTCGTACAGAACTCTGTAACAGAGTGCCCCAGCAATATTTGATGTGGAAAGTGAGCGTGATTTGTCAGCACAGCATCATGCTCTCACCTTGGATGGGACAAGTATGCTTTTGCCCTTGACCTTTGAATTGCGCCAAAAATAGAAGGCGCCATACAGACCCCATACTATAGCGATCATCATCGCGCCGATGGGTTCTTTTGCGGTTCCGTAGCCCAACGCAGGGCCGATAAGATAGAACGCCATACAGCCCACGTTAGCCAGCAAGCCAAAAAGAGGGATGAGCATATGTTTGACAAGGCTGAAGTCTGAACGACGATAGAACGATACCATACATAATAGGCAACTGAGTGCATAAAGAATGAACGTACCGAAGTTAGATGTCAATGTCACCATCAACAATGAGTTGGGGAGCGCAGCCATCTTAGCATGTGACAAGTAACCAACACTCGAAAGAATGCCGCGTGGAAGTGCATGGATAGTGGCATCAGTTGGTGCGGCGGCATCGCCAAAGCACAGTACTACCGCCAGAACGCCAATGACTGCAGTGATGGTGGCAAGCGTCCAGACGGCGCGATGCGGAGTGAGATTCTTGGTGTGAAGCATTCCGAAGTGCTCCGGCGCTTCCTCGTCCCTCCCCATAGCATAGGTCACGCGCGCTCCCGTGTTCATGCAGGCCAGCGTCGTGCCAATCAGTGCAAGAAACACCGTGACTGCCTCCGCGAGCATAAAATACTTCCCTCGCCCCTGGCCCAGTAACGCATCGCCAACAATGATCATCATGTCGCCGATAGGCGCAGCAGAGCCTACCGCACTCTGCATCGTATATCCAGAGTTGAGAAAGTAGTTTGCCGCAAAGTATTCGATGAGATAGCACACCAGTCCTTGAATCAAAAGCGAGGCGATCACAGCGATCGGAATATCGCGCTTAGCGTTCCTCGCTTCGCCGCCCAGCGAGGTGACAGATTCGAAGCCTACGAGGATGAGGATAGCCACCGTAGCCTGGATCATCACCCAGTTAAAGTTGTGCACCGATATCACCGACCGGGCGCTAGGATGGGTGAGAAACAGCTTGCCGGTTGGATCCATCTTCGGATAGTGAACATGGAACGGTACAGGTTTACCTCCCGCATCGAGCTGAGGCTTGGGAATGTTGTTGGCATCTCGGAGAATGGTGCCATCGGGCTGGGTCGCGAATTCATAGTTATAGGTCGCAAGCGTAGCTGCATCGTACTGTAGCGCTGAAGCACCGCTGGGATGGTTTACACGATATCCGAGAGCAAGAATACTGAACAGCAGCAGCGCGGAGATCTGCACGACATTGATTGCCAGGTTCACGGCTGTTGACGCGTTGGCTCCCTTCTGTGCGATCCAGGCGACCGCGAACGAAAAGGCAATCGCAACCAAAGCCATAAACACCGGGCCTGGATTGGAACCACTCATAATGCTTGGATAGAGGAAGCCTACAACATAGCCTACGAATATACCGGTGACGCCAACCATCACACCTGGATATACCCAGTAGTAGAGATGGGAGCCCCAGCCGACCACAAACTTGGCAATGCGCGCGTACTTGAACGCTTTGTCCTTCGACAGCAGTGCCTGTTCCGCATAGTAGTAACTAGAGCCGGTGCCAGGATAGAGTTTGGATATCTCCGCGTAGGAAACCGCAGTTGCTAAGCAGAGCATCAGCGCCATAAAAATTCCCATCCACATAGAAGGGGCAGTTGCTCCGGTTGTCGCTTGAATAAAAAACGTCAACCAAAGGAAGGCACCTGGAGCGATCAGAGCCATTGCGTTGCTGGTCAAGCCTGTTAGTCCAAGTGTGGCCTGCATTTGCGGAGCGAGTTTCTTATCTTCAGTCATAATTGTTCTCCCAGTAGTGTGAAGTGTAGATGAGCGTGCTTAAAGTTGTTCCGACTAACGACTGGCGTAGGTACAAATACCCTTCCTTTTCATCGTTAGAACATAAAGCCAGCTTCGATCATTCCGCGAACCTGAGTCGAATCTGTCCCATTCGCACCAAATACATCTCCTAGCGTTGTATCCATGGCGTGAACCAAAGAAAATTCGGCGCGGGCGAAGAATGCTTTGTTCTGATACGTTGGGGTCAGTGTCATCGACCATGCCTTGCTTCCTGTTCCGTAGAGAAGATTGACGGCCCCATTGCTGCTGTTACCTGTACTGCGTATGTATTCGCCCCGCGCTGCAATCGAAACGCGGGGTGTGAAAGTATAAGTTCCCAAAACCGCCCCACCAATTGTGGACGTAGCGTGTCCGACGCCAATGTGCCCGTTCATCGGCACATAGGTAAGCTGGACATACGGTTCGAGAATCCATGTCTTGGCCGTGTGGGTATAAATAACGTTGTACATGGAACTATTGTTCTGAAAAAGTGGCGTAGCGATGCTGGAGTAGTTTGTCGTCCCATAATTTCCGCCGCCGACAACTTCCACGCTATTGGCTGCATTCACCGTATAGGTGAACATACCCCAGATCCAGTTATAACGATTGGAGTAGAATCCATCGTTCCAACTCAGTGAACTGCTGACCTTGCCTTTGCTGTAGTTCACCTGCAAGCCGCGATTGACAGCGTTTTCCTGGTTCCACAGGAGACCGCGTTCAATATTCATATTTTCAAAGGTGAATGTGTCCTCCGCGCCAACCAGCGTTGGCAATTTTCCTCCGAGATAGGAGAACCCCCCTTTCGGAGCGAGCTTTATGTACCCCTGCGGCAGCGCGCCGAAAAAGTCAGTGACCGTACTACGGGTAGAAAGAAACGGCGTGCCAAGCGCCGGAATATTATATGCGCCGCCCTGTAGATAAAATTGCACGAGACCGCTGGTCTTTTGAACAAAGACCTGGGCATTGCTCACGTCCGCGTACTTCAGATGATCACTCGAACTATGGTGGTCCTGCAGATATCCAAAGCCGCTAAGGATTCCGGTGACTTGTAGTTTTCCGAAGTACCGGCCCGCATCGAATGTTGCAGGCGATGAGGTGCTAAGCGGACCCACCATGGCCGGCATCGGCAGGGGCGCAGCCGGAGCTTCAGGTGGCGAGACCGGAGCAGCCGACACTGCCTTCGCGTCAGAAGTGGCGGCGGGCGGCGTCGCCGGAGCTGTCGTCTGTGCTCCAGCGGTGAAGGCTAGGCACAGAAAGGTAGGGGCCAACATTTTCGAGATAAGTTTCGGTTTCTGATTCATTCGCTTTTAGCCTCCTAAAGAGTGACCTCAAATTGGTATGGCCCGTGAAGTTGCCGATTTCAGATGCTTCTCGGGATTTGCATGCTCTCGGGATTCTGATTGGAATCCTCGGGCGGAGCTTTTGGTCTGTCGGATATCTATTTAGGATAGGAATGCAAATTACTTATGAGGAACTCATGAAGAAATTTCACTGGCCACACAATTCTTGAGATTTATGTGACGGGCATTGGTTTTTTCGGGGAAATGCTTGAATCTCCAGAAGGGAACATTCACTCCATTTTGGAGTTCTGATATGATATTTGTCTTTAGATGGAGTTCCAGTTGCTGAAATCGAAGCCCTGAGTCCTACGATATTCCGCAATAGATTTCTCCCTGGCCGACGGCTCGTTGCCAAGCACGCATCGCCTTCTCATAGAGGGCGGCAGAGATTCGTAACACAGGCGCGGTGCAAATGATTGATTCCACGCATCCGGCAGAACTTTCGGCGATGGATACGGCGAGCGGTCGCAGGATTGCGTCAACTTTTTTGCCGCCAGTCAAACCAACAGCGGCGATTCAGCCGCCTGTTGCCTCAGAAACAAATTCGTCTGAGTTGGAAAAGCTCTGTGCATTTGTTAGAAACACGACGCGGCTTGACCCGTGTGGCAAGCCCGGACCGCAGCTGGCTGTTCTCGTGCAATCCATTTTTGAAATGGAGTCCACCGCAATCTTCGACGCCGATCTGCACGAGGTCTACCGTATCGGTGAATGGTTCGACGATTTGGAAGAACAGCTACAAAATATCTATATTTTCGAGACAGTCGGCGACGACCCAGAAACGGGCCTGGTCCGGCGGGTGCTGCAGATGGGGAATCTGCCAATCGGAGCGATGCTGCTTCGCGGCGAGCCAAGTGCATTAATCGCGAGCGCCATTGCTTCCGTGGTCGCGATTACTTTTGACCGCTACCATGCCTTTGCCAATGAAAGCCGCACTGAGCGGGTGCGGCAAACTGAGCAGTTACGAACCACTGTGCTCGATAGCCTGGCCCATGAATACAAGACGCCGCTGACTGTCATTGAAGCGGCTAGCAGCGGCCTGAGTGCCATGGGCAGCCTTAGACCGGCGCAGGCCGGACTCGTTACGCTGATCGGGGAGCAGGCGAAACTGCTCGCTCAATTGACAACCCGCCTGCTAAAGACTGCACGGCTGGAAGCATCGGATCTGATTCCTAGTCCCGAATCGGTCGATATTGCGTCGCTGATTGAGGACGTGGTGGCAAGCCTTCGTGAGCCGCTTTCGAAGACCGTAATCAAAATTGTGTTGTCGCGTGACGATCTGTCGGTGTATTGCGACCGGAGCTTGCTCGTCGCTCTGCTCACACAGTATGTCGACAATGCGGGGAAGTATGCCAACGTTGGCACCACAATCACCATCCAGGCCGCTGAAGATGCGAAAGATATCGTTTTTGCCGTGCACAGCTTTGGACCTGTGATACCAACTGCGGATTACGAAAGGATATTTGACCGCTATTATCGATGTTCTGGATCCGACAACAAGGCGCCGGGCACCGGCATAGGACTCTCTGTGGCCAAGCGCACCGCCCAAGCGCAGGGTGGACACGTTTGGGTCACAAGCGACATCAGGAAGGGCACGACCTTCTATGCTTCTCTGCCCATTGCTCCGCAAAAAGGGGGCATATCATGAGCGCGGCTTTCTCCGTTCCAGCGATCCGGGTATTATTGGTCGACGACGAGCCTTCGATCCGGCGCGCTCTGCGCACTCCGTTGAATGAACTCGGATTTTCGACAACCGAAGCGTCGCGCGGCGAAGAGGCATTGCACCTGGTCCTAGCCGAGACGTTCGATGTGGTGCTTCTGGACATCAACATGCCTGGCATCGGTGGCATGAAGACACTGGCACGCCTGCGTGTCCTTGCTCCGCGTCTTCCGATTCTGATGCTGACCGTGGTTGATGGAGAAGAGGAAAAGATTGAAGCGTTGGAATGCGGCGCTGACGATTACATAACCAAGCCTTTTAGCATTCGCGAATGCGTGGCACGCATCCGTTCCGCAGTACGACGCGCCCAGACCCCACAGCGAAACGAAGATGCCCCCCTGTTGATCGGCGAACTCCAGGTGCTTCCAACGCGACGCATTGTGAATAGGTCAGGCCAGCCCATTCATTTGACACGCAAAGAATATGACATCCTGTACTACCTGATGACCCACGCAGGCCGCGCCGTTACCTATGGAAAGCTACTCACTTGTGTATGGGGCGCAGAATACCGGCAGGAAGTAGGCTATCTGCGAACTTTTGTTCGCCAATTACGCAAGAAAATTGAGGATGATCCATCCAATCCGAAATATCTGCTTACGGATCCTTACGTAGGATATCGTTTCACGGAATACCCGCTCGCAGATAGAGAGGCCCGTGGAGAAACGTCTTCCTCCGGAAATGCTTCGCCGGAAGCTTGTTGAGCTACGGAGGACGGACGCGCCGCTATGGCGCGCTACCCTCGCTCGCAAGGTGTGCCTAAAATAAGTTCCATAAAGCCTGGTTATATATTTCGTGGTGATATTGGATCTCAGCAGATTTGACAAACGTGCCCAGATGGCGCGGAGCACGATCGGCCGCGGCCTGCTTCAAATCCGCAAAGCGGCCCTGCACATCCTCTCCCAGGATGCTGCTGATCCACTTAGCACTTCGGAAATCGTCGATCGCCATCTGGATGTTGTCCGGTAAATACCTCTCTGCATGCCGCAGCCCAGACATACTGGATGTAGTACCCTCCAACCCCGTCTTAAATATCGAATACAGTGCAAGATATGGGTTGGCGTCGGGGGCGACGGATCGAATTTCTATGCGCGCGGATTTGGCGTTCCCAATTGGGATACGAATCATCGATCCACGATCGGTGGCCGATGCCTTGATCTGATTCGGTGCTTCAAAATGCGGATCGAGTCGGCGATAGGCGTTTGCACTGGAGTTCAGGATCAAGCACAGGTCGAGCGCATGGGTCAAAATGCGATCCACAAATTCCCAGCCGAAGGTGGAGGTCTTCTCTACCCCCGCTTCGTCCCAAATCAGATTGACTTTGTCCCTGGAGACTGAGACATTTGTGTGCATACCGCTGCCATTGACGCCTACCACAGGCTTCGGCAGAAACGACGCCGTGTAGCCAAGCGTGTTAGCTACTTGACGTGCAAGCAGTTTGTAAAGTTGTATCTGGTCGGCTGCCGCAACAACTTCACCATAGCCGTAGTTGATCTCAAACTGGCTAGGGGCCACTTCTGGATGGTCCTTCTCATTCTGAAAGCCCATCGCGCGCTGTACTTCCGCCGCTGTGTCGATGAATTTGCGCAATGGATCGAGAGGCAGCGAGTGATAATATCCACCTGTGTTCACAAACTCGAACCTGCCCGTCTCGTGGAAGCGGCTTTCGGCATCAATCCCCTTGAAGAGAAAGCCCTCGATCTCATTGGCGGCGTTCATCGTATAGCCCTTCTCCGAGAAGAGCTTGTCGGAGTAGTTCTGTAACACGCCACGCAGATCGCCCGCATACGGACCACCGTCTTTGTCGATTACAGACCCGAAGACGAGCACCTTGCCGTTTCCGAAAACATCAGCTGGCACCCAGTAAAAAGCACTCCAGTCGACCGTCAGGCGCAGATCACTCTCTTTCTGCGCAGTGAAACCTCTTATCGAAGAGCCGTCAAACGTCAGGTTGTCATGGCTGGACAGCAAAAACTTCTTGTCATAGTCCAGCAGATGCAAACGTCCCTCGAGATCGGAAAACAAAACTGTCACGGCCTTGAGGCGTTTTTCGTCGGTCAGATATTTCAGGCGATCTTCACGGATTCTATCCGGTGCCAGGCGGTTCAGGCGGTCTGCCTTCGCCTTTAGATTTAATTGCTCCAGTTCGTCGTAGCTCAAAGCTAGAAAGTTGCGGTACTCGGTCGACATGAATCTCCTTTGAGTCGAAGAGTCTATAAAGTATAGGTACATCTCAACGATAGCGGCCATGGCATCAGGAATTAATGAAGATTTTCCCAGACGGAAGCCTAAAGCTTGGCCGATTTTGGCTTCTTAGCGATGACGGGCCAGAAGCAGCATTACCAGGAACAGGAGAAACGGAAGGAGCGCAAGGGCGGTGTAATAAAGGATTTTTCGTGACAGGAGGGAACGGCGGTTTTTCCAGTCCGTCAACTCTGACCTCTCCGCCACCCCAACCTGATCTAGATGCTCCAGATCGAGCGCAAAGGCATGCGCTGAAGGATAGCGGTTCCTGGGGTCGCGCTCCAGTGCGCGGTAGAGGACTTCTTGCAACTGCGGGCTGATGCTGGGTTCGGCCTCTCGCGGTGGCAGCGGATGATTGATCAAGCGGTCATTCATCACCGCCAGAGGCGAGGGGCCGGAAAATGGTGTCCTTCCAGAGAGCATCTCATAGAGCATAACGCCGACCGAATATAGGTCGGAGCGCGCATCTCCGCGCTTGCCCTTGACCTGTTCTGGAGAAATATAGTCTGGGGATCCCAATGCTTGACTAAACCCGGCGTACGTCAGCCGCTTTGCGCCTTCTTTGGAAGCAATCCCAAAATCGATCAACTTGATGCAATCATAACCGTCGATCATGATGTTTTCCGGTTTAAGGTCGCGATGGACCACGCCATGTTTATGGATATAGTCCAGCGCCTTCAGGATTTCCAGCGTGATTGCTATTGCTCGTTCCAACGGCAACTTTCTCTGCTGGGACAGGACCTGGCGCAGCAGCCTTCCATTCACCCACTCCATGACCATGTACACACGGGAACGCTCGTCGCCGCGAAATATGCGCATCACATTGGGGTGGTCGAGAGCCGCCCCAATGTCCTCCTCACGCTTGAAACGGTCAAACAAGGCCGGGTCTGACTCCATGGCAAAATGTGGGATCTTGATGGCGACCTGTCGGCCATCTCGCAGGTCAGTTGCGCGAAAAATAGAAGCCATCCCGCTCTCGGCCACTGGCGCGTCGATGCGATAGTGATCGAGTTCCTGACCGGTTTCAAAAGCAGCAAGAAGACTCATCTATCTCGCATTCTCTTCCGGATGTCCTCAGCATAACCTTCAGCGGCTGTGCATCCGGATTTCTAACCGAAGTATAGTCGCCAAGCTGTCAGCATAGGGCACAGATTGATCGTGATCGACGAATGCCGCGCTCAGTATTCCCAAGACGCGGACCGGTACCTCAACGTTGGCTGAACTCATTGGAATGGATGACGAACTCCGGATATGCGCCCGCGCCCAATTGATGCAGATCCATGCCAATCCGTTCACCTTCTGGCTCGACCCGCTGCGGTGAAATTTTATCAAGCAGCCAGTTGAGGCAGTACGTCATGGGTAAAACGAAACCGAGCAAAGTGGCGATGCCGACCAGTTGCGCGAGTAGTTGACCTGAAGCACCGGGTCCGCCGGAGCGAAGCACGCCGCTTGCCGCCGCTGGAATTTGTGCGACGATACCCACGGCCAAGAGGCCCCAAACGGCGGCGACGGCATGCACCGATATGGCTCCGCCAGGATCGTCGATGGCGAGGCGAACTTCGAGCAGTTCGACAGCAACTGTGACCAGCACACCGGCGATCAGTCCCACAATGAGCGCCATGATTGGCATTACAAACGAACAAACGGCACTGCTGGCTACGAATCCGCCCACCCATCCGTTGGCGCATAAAGAAGCATCCGGTTTGCCAAAACGCACACGGGTAACAATAACCGCTGCGAGCGAGGATGCGGAACCGGCGAGAATCGTGTTCACCGCGATGATTGCTATCTGGCTTGGCACCGCGCCGCTGAACAGGATAGCGCTCGAGCAATTGAGGCCGATCCATCCTGGTAGCATCAGAGCGCAACCGAAAAGGACATACACAATGTTGTGACCAGGAATCGCTACAAGAATGCCATCTGCTGGATATCTCCCACGGCGCGGACCAAGAATCCAAGTGACGGCGAGAGCGGTGAGGCCGCCAACCATCTGGATGGTGCTCGCTCCTCCGGCATCCAGAAAGCCATGACCCAATCCGTATGTGCTGCCCAATCGAGATAACCAGCCTCCTCCCCAAACCCAGTGCGCAAACAACGGATAGGTAAATCCCGCGAGCAGCGCTGTAGAAATACAACTGGAGCGCAACCGCCACCGGTCCGCGCCCGCGCTAATGGGAATCAGTGCCGCGAGACCAACGGCAAAGATCTGCAAAGGCACAGCCAGATCTGCCGGGAAGCCATTCGTTCCCAATCTATGCAGGAAGAACGGTTCGTGTGCAAGCCAGTCCCACGGTTTTCCATCGAGCACAAATATATGCGCCGGTTGGCCTGCGAGACCTTCCCACGAGAAGCCGCACACGCAGTAAGCGATTGCAGCGGTTGCGATAGCAACCATGGAAGCGAGCATGGCGTGCGCCGCGCTTCTCACCCGCCCAAAACCTGTATTGGTAAGCGCCATTCCCGCAAGAGCCAGTGGAACCAGGACAATAAGCATGGCGCAGCCTTGCTGGGTGAATCCAGTGGACAGATCAGGTGTCATTCAAGCATCCGTCCACTATCCGAACGACCGTGAGCGCCGCGAAAGGTCATGAACAAGCCACATGCTTCTAGACACATCCCTGCAAGCACGAAGCATTCCCGCAGCGACGCCTGTGAAAATAGGATGATCGCGGAGAGGACAATTCCCCATCCTGCTAATAGTAAGAAGATACCTGCAAGCTTCATGCGTAGCCCCAGCCGGAGTGAATTGAAGCGATAGCGATAGCGATCCGGATGCGGGCATAAAAAAACTTCGAAGCATCCGACGCAAGTTCTTGGAAGCTATGTTCCAGATGAACTTCAGCATACCTGCAATTCTGCTGGTTGTGTGCGTTTATTTGCCTGAAGTTTCGTCTCGGATTTACGTGGATGCCCATAACTTCCTTATATGTGCCCTGGCTACGTCGACTATCCGTCAATTCTGTTTCACGGTAGAGGAGAATGACTTGCTGTAAAAAAGATCCTGGATTACATAGTCGCACAACCTACAGGAGACTTTTGTTCTCTTAGATTCTTACCGTTGTATTCGTAAACAAAAATACTGCAACATTTCAAGCGGCCTCTAGTAACCGGAGGATGGTAGCGCGGGAGTCATCGGCTTTGTGGAAGGCGGTTTCGAGTTTGCTTTTGGGGCGGGGTGCCGTGGCGGGGCGGCGATGAAAGAGACTGTTGGCCAGCGGTCCGCAGAGTTGTTTGTGGAAGAGCACGAACAGTAGAGCGACTTTGGTTCCTTTGTCGCTGAGCCGATCGGCATACCGGCTTCCGTCGCGTTCCAGCAGGCCGTGGGCTTTCATCTTGCGCAGGTCGTAACGGAGTCGATTGAGCCCATAACGGTCCTCGCCGATGCGGAAGGCGGTGAGGATGGAGTGGTGGATGGCGTGGGCCCGCCAGCCGCCCACGGTGGTGCCGCCGTGCAGGAGGGCTGCCATCAGGTGGATCATGCGGGTGTCGTGGATTTTGATGCCGGGATAGCGTGTGGTTCCGGCGGCGATGGGCAGGGCCAGCCGTTGCAGCAAGGGGAAGATCGGCGTGCATGTTGAGGCACTCGGCCTGGAAGGCGGCGAAACGATCCGTGACGGCGAGGAACTTCTGGCGCGCCGCGGCCAGAGGCTCCGGACCTTTCTTGAGGCCGAAATCGCTCAGGTTGCTGGAGCAGACCTCATTGCGCAGGAAGGTGGAGAACTTCTCGTATTGCTTGACGAAGGCGTTCTTCCAGTAGTCTTGGCGGATTTTGGACGACATCGAAATGTGCACAGGTTTCGCTTGTAAGCGATTCATCTTTAAAGGTTTACGTAGAACCTAGCGGGTGCAGATTGCACCTGAAGTGTCACAGCAGACTGGTGTATTGCTCCGGAAACTGGAAACGCTGAATGCAGCTTTCCATGGAATCTTCCTGGAATGGTGCGGGCATTATTGTTCCTCATTGCCGTAGCCGAAACGAGTAAGTATCCTCCGGCAAAGCCGGAGGCTTTACGGTGTGAGCCGCTCAAAGCGGCTTGAGCGGGGGCGCTAACGCGGCCCCGATTGAGTTGAGCCACCTTGTCGGTGGCAGGTCACTTCCACAGATTCAATTGATCCAGGCGCTC
>JAJYSL010000112.1 GCA_021793595.1 Acidobacteriota bacterium | reverse complement strand
AGTTCAAACTGGCCCGCACCATGTGCACCAGGCACAACTGCACCGTGGTCTGCGGATAGACCGCTTCGATGGCTTCGGGAAATCCTTTCAGCCCATCCACACAGGCGATGAAGACGTCCTTGACGCCGCGATTGCGTATTTCGGTGAGCACCTGAAGCCAGAACTTGGCCCCTTCGTTGGCCGAGGTCCACAGCCCCAGCACCTCTTTCATCCCCGCCAGGGTGATGCCGATCGCCACATACACCGCGCGATTTTCCACCCGCCCGTCGCTGCGCATCTTCACCACCAGCGCGTCCAGATACACCACCGGATAGACCGCGTCCAGCGGCCGTGTCTGCCAGGCTTTCACCTCTTCGATCACCGCATCGGTTACGTTCCAGATCAGCGCCGGCGACACCTCCACTTGATACATCTCTTCCAGGTGCCCCTGGATCTCGCGCGTCGTCATGCCGTGCGCATACAACGACAAAATCTTGTCGTCGAATCCGGCAAAGCGCGTCTGCCCCTTGGCCACCAGCTTGGGCTCGAAGCTGCCCTGCCGGTCGCGCGGCACCTCGATCTCGACCTCGCCGAAGTCACCCTTCAACTGTTTGCTGCTGACGCCGTTGCGGCTGTTGCCGCTCAAATGGCCTTCCGGGGAGTGCTTCTCCTATCCCAGATGCGTGGTCAGCTCCGCCTGCAGCGCTCGCTCCACCAGCGCGTTGGTCAACTGCTTCAGCAGTCCGTTCTCCCCGATCAAATCCTCCGGCTTCTGATAATCTCCCAGCAGCCGGTCGATCAACTCCTTGTCCATCTCCATACGATCTCCTCTCCTGCATTAGAAAAGATCGTTTACACGAAATCATTTACACCCTCTATGTCTTGCATAAGCTGTTGAGCAGCTGACCGCGCTCAGAAGCGGCGCTCCGCGGCAGTTGCAGCCTGTTTGCAGCCAGATGCCCTGAATGAACTCCTGTCGGCGCCCCACATCCCCTCGCCGCAACCCCTTCCAAACCTTATCGACGGATTACGGCAACCTTGCGCCTATTGCTGCGCTCCCAGACCATCTGTGATCATGGGAAGACCCGTGACCGGCCAATGGCTTACTTGCGCGTCCACGTTGGTCGCGAGAGCGCAGTCCGCGTTTGTAACCGGCGCAACATCGACATTCCAGCCATCCAATACCGCTAGTGGAGTGTCGTCTTTTAGGTCGGCTTCAGAGGCGTCGATGGTTACGGTACGGCTCTCGCCGGGCGCAAGGGAAATGTAGTTGTCCGAGTAAAACACCGGCAGCACTCTCTCGCCGGAACTTTTCCGTCGCAGTTGCAGGTGCGCCATCAAGGCCACCGTGTCACCCGGATTGGTGACCGTAACATCCAGCAGCACGCGACCATTCGCATCGTGGCGCGTCACCGTGCCTGTCAGGTGCATCACCGGCAACTGATCGAGCGGTGTGAGATCTTCACCGTTCGCGGGATTCGGCTTCCAGTAGAGATTTCGTGAAAGAACCGCACCGCTCGCGTCTCGCAGTTGCAATCGAACGAAGTACATGGCTGACAGATCTTCTGGAAACGGGATCGCTCCCAGATTGATCGCTGTATCCGCTGGGCCATTCACGGGATAATCACGCTCGAGCGCCGATTTTCCATCCAGGTTCAGGATGGACAGATGGGCAGTGGCTCCGGAGATGGGGTGTGGCTGGTTGTTGATTACCTGGAGCGTTCCGTTGGCCTCATCCATCTGGATATGCACCATCTCCGACGCCGACTCCACTGCGAACAAGGAGGAGTTCGGCTCCAGGTCGTAATCGTAGAGTTGCCACACGAAACTCGGATGCGCAGGGTTGCTCATCCACGTAATGACGCCGGTGTCGGGATGAAACAGCATGGCATTGCGCCCTTCATACATGGCGCGGAAGGCCTCGTAATTCATCATTTGTGCCTTGCGTACGAAGTCGGCAAGGTTTACCACGCGCCCGTACCGCCCCGCCAGCACGTTTGGGTACGTATCGCCGTGCTGCGCTCCCTTGGCCAGGTCGTGCTGCGCCCAATCGTCATTAATGGTTTCCCAATCCTTCTTCGGCATCATGTCGTGGATCGACTCAAGCGTGGGCACTGATACGCTGCCGGTTTCTGTTTTGAACGGCGCGTCGTACACGTAAAAAGCACTGGGTTCGCGCCAATAATATGGCCCGTGCGATACGACCCCGCGTCCCGCGGTGGAACTGGGTTGATATAGACGCACTGGATCCAACTCTGGGATCATCTTGTCCAGCACGCTTGCAATCTCTGACGGTGGGTAGCCTTCATTTCGCGCACACCACAGCGCGATGGAAGGATGATTGCGCACCCGCAGAATCTTGTCCTTTACATTCGCAAGATAGATTTTCAAGTCATCGGGATTCGGCCCATCGCTTGGATTGGGCTGAAAAAATTCATCCCAGACAAGAATTCCGTATTTGTCGCAAAGTTCGTAAAAGTCTTCGCCGGTGCTTTGGCCAACCCAGTTGCGGATCATGTTCATGTGCGCCATCTGGTGCAGGTGGATCTCTGCATCCAGTCGGGCGCGGGGAATTCGCTTCATGGCTTCATCCAGCCCCCAGTCGCCGCCTCGAATGAACACAGGCACGCCATTCACTGAAATCGCCAGGTTGTCTGATCCGGGCATTTCATACGTGATCTTGCGGATGCCAAACGTCGTATCCTGCGCATCGGAATCCTTCCCGTGCTGTACAAATTGCAGACGCAACGTGTACAGGTTCTGCGGGCCGTAGCCGTTTGGCCACCATAGTTTTGGATTGTTCATGCGCAGGGCCGCGGTGGTTTTCGGATCGAATGCGATCACTTGCGTGCTATGCGGCGCGAGCGTGAGCTTGCGTGAAAACCTTACATCGCCAAAACTGCCTTCGAGCAGGCCCTTCTGCTGCTTCTCGGATGTGTTCTCGATGGTCGTCTTCACAGATACATCGGCGGAATCGGTGCGCGGCAGTGGGAGATCGGTGGTGATGTACGGATTCTCGATGAGCACCGGTCCAGATGCGGAAAGCCACACCTTTTGCCACAGGCCAGTGTCTCGATCGGCCACGGAAGGCAGCCAATCCCATCCGATGGTCGAGAGAAACGTGGGTCCGTCGATGGCCGTGATCCCACCATTCTTGCCCACTCCATTGGCGATCGTGTGCTGGTGTGGAACTCCGGGGTGAGGTTGCGGAAAAACCTGTACCGCCAGGACGGCCGTCTTGCCTGACTTAACCAACTTTGTAATGTCGAATCGCCCGCGAATGAAAGCGCCCTGAATCGAACCCACGTGGGCCCCATTCACCCATACCTCCGATCGAAAATTCGCTCCGTCGAAGTGGAGTACCACATATCGATGCGCGTATTGCTTCGGCACAGAGAACGTCGTGCGGTACCAGTAGGACGTCTTATTGAGGCTCTCCGGGATTGGGCGGCTATTCTCGCCGTAGAGTGGCTCCGGATACACCCCATCGTTGACCATGCTGGTCAGCACCGTGCCTGGAACTGTTGCAGCCAGCCAGTTCTGTGGATGGTAGCTCTCAGACGAAATTGCGACGCCCGCGTCGGAAACCTTGGCCGCGTCCTTTAGTTGCCAACCAGAGCTCAGTTCTATCGGCGCTGGAAGAGCCGTCTGCGCTTGCGTTGGAACGCTGCGGAAGACGATGACGGCCAACGCGACAATCAACCAGGCGGATACTTTCCGAAGTGCGGGCATGTTTCCTCTCTCTCTGCTACTATCAACGAACATTTTGGATGAGATCAGGTGGGAAGGTCGCCCGTGCGCACGGAATTCTATCGTGGAGGGCCTCAATTTTGCCATACGCAACACTATATTCGCGGGGTCGCACGAGGCACAACGCGAACCCTGTCCCTACCCGGATTCGTTGGGCAATGTCTGTTCGATCGTTGACTACGCGGCGACAGGAATATCGCCGGATTGCGGGTCCGGTGCCGGTCTGCGCGGATGCGTCAGGAAATAGGCCAGCATGGACAAGCTGGCAACTGAGCCAACGACAACGTCGATGCCGGGCATACCGCGAATCCCCCAATGCGCGTATCCCAAGCCGTCGATCAATACCATGCCGGCGACCGGAATATTTCCCAGCGCGTTGATGATGGAGTAGCGGGTGCTCCCACTCTTGCCGGACTTGCCCAGAAACTCAAGTACGACCGACGTGAAGCCAGCATAGCTTGCGCCCACGGTGAAGAGAAACAACGTCGACCCGACGAGATACGTCGACGGCCGCAGCGGCCCCAGCCAGACAATTGCAAGCGTCGCCTCGTTGATGAGGCCAACGACAAGATAGGCCACGGGAGCTCGCACACGAGTGGGAATCAGAGGGTAGGCAACAGCGCCCGCAGCCATCAGCAGCGAGCCAGCCACGCCGTTGATCCACCCGACCTGGTGGCCGCTGACGTGATAATCCCTTGCCAGCCCTGGCAGCAGTTGAATCATGGCGCCGCTGCCCATGGGAAACATGCACGTGAGCGTGTAGGGGATCGCTTCCCAGCGAAGAAATGTGGCTTTGGCTTCGTGCCCGATGCGGGTGACGGTTTCTTTCAGGGTACGTTCGCTGACGACGTCTTGTTCCGGTGCAGCCAGCGCGGCCAGCGACGGCAGAGCAATCATCGCTGCGGCAATGCAACCGAGGGTTCCCAAGTGCATTCTTGCCGACAGAAATGTCAGCACGAACAGCGCGCCCGCGCCAAACCCAAGCGAACCGCCTTGATAGAAACTGCTTGCCCGACGCCGGCTGGCTTCACTGTGCAAGGCGCCCATCATACCGCCACAGGCCGCGATGACCAGCTGGCCAATGCACGCGCTAAGAAATATCAGCGCGACGGCGCTGTTGCTCGCCAAGAGAGGCCTCTGAAATGCAATAAACATGCAGACCGCGGCTGTGGTTGCCGCAATCATCAACCACGACCGACGACGAATCCAAAAGTCGGTCAAAGGACTCCACAAAAAATAAATGATTTGCGGCAGGTTCAGCAACGCGATAATCGCGGCGCCGCGAGCCATGTCGACGCCTTGACTGCGAAACAGGTACGAAAGGCCGCCTCCGCCAATGATGCCATTGGAAAGCACCGCCATGGGAGCGATCAGCAATCCAAACAACCACGGTCGCTCCAGCAGCGCACCAGGACGCACCGCAGCTGGGTCGTTCAGATTCTTGGTGGGCATGGCAACAGAAGGTTATCACGGTACTGCGGGCGACTCCCGTTGCGGAGAGCCAACCCTGACCGGCCGCGTGCGCAATGATGCAGTGGGCTGCGGTGAGCGGATCCGGCGTGCACGGCTGCTAGCCTATTTCACCGGACCGCGGCAAATCATGGTCGCGACATATGCCGCGCCAAAACCATTGTCGATATTGACGACAGTGACGTTGGGAGAACAGGAGTTCAGCATTCCCAGCAGCGCCGCCAAACCGTGAAACGAGGCGCCATAGCCAATGCTGGTGGGCACCGCAATCACCGGCACACTGACGAGTCCTCCCACCACGCTGGGCAGAGCGCCTTCCATCCCCGCGCAGACAATAATCACACGCGCCTGCTGCAGCGCCTCACGATGGGCCAGCAAACGATGCAGTCCGGCGACGCCGACATCGTAAAACCTGTCAACCTCTCCTCCGAAAACATCGATGGTCACAGCGGCCTCTTCAGCCACTGGAATATCGCTTGTACCCGCACATACGACGGCGATGCGCGGTTGATTCGGGTCAGTTTTCTTTTCCTTTTGGCGCAGTGCGATGACGCGCGGAACTGGAAAATACTTTGCGGCGGGCACGTGCTGCTGCACCGCGTGGAATGTGGGAGCATCGGCGCGAGTGGCAAGCACTTCTACACCGCTGGCAGCGATGAGCGCAAAAATTTCAGCCACGTGTTCCGGCGTTTTACCGGAGGCCAGGATAACTTCCGGTAGCCCGGTCCGAAGCGACCGGTGATGATCGACCTTGGCAAAGCCGATGTCCTCAAACGGAAGGCGCGCGAGCTTCGCCGAAGCAGTCTGCGGCGACACGGTTCCCTTCTGGACGTCTTCGAGCAGGCGCATTAGCGTGTCTGGATCCATGGTCGTTCGCTCTTCCTCAGTTATGGATGCGGCGTAGTTTGGTAGATCGCGAGCGCGGACTGCATGACCAACTTGAGCGGGACTGAATGTTCCGCGGCGCAACGCCGGCAATCTTCATACTCGGGCGCCGCATTCACTTCAACTCCATTCAGCAAACCGATCTTGATTCTGATTTCGCCCCACGGGGTTTGTACGTTGACGAATTTGCGATCGAGGCAGGTTCGCCGCTCCTCGCGAATTCGCACTCCCAGCGTGCTGGTCTCGCGAAACAGAAGTTGCTGCAGCAGCTCGACGTGCGCACGATCGCACAAAATCGTAATCAGCATCGCCAGCCTGTTTTTCTTCATGTGCACGGCCGAACACATCACGTCGAGAGCTCCAGACTGCAAGGCGCGCTCTGTGAAATTGCCCAGCAACTGAGGGTTCAGGTCGTCTACCGCGGTTTCCATCACGACGACCGTGTCTCCAGCTATCGATGTGACTTCCCCGGCATCGCCAAGGCTGAGACGCACGACATTGGGAAAGCGTTTCGGATTGCGCGAACCCGCTCCATATCCGATTTTGTCGACGCGCATCGAGGGCGCCGGGCCGAACGTGCAATTCAGCGCGCGAACCAGGGCGGCGCCAGTGGGCGTGACCAACTCCATCTGGATGCCAGAGGAATAAGTCGGCACTCCCTGCAGTAGATCCATCGTCGCGGGTGCGGGAACAGGGAAGTTGCCATGCGCGCACTCCACCGTGCCACCTCCCACATTCAGTGGCGAGCAGATCCATGAGTCAACGTTGAGCGCGTGCGTACCCACGGCGCCTGCCACGATGTCCACAATGGAATCGACCGCGCCGACTTCATGGAAATGGATACTCTCAATGGGAACATTGTGAATCTTCGACTCCGATTCCCCTAGTAACTCGAAAGCCCGGATTGCTGATGCCTTGGCCGCCGCAGCCAGCGGGGCGTTCTCGATCATCGCGCGAATGACGCTGAGCGATCGGCCGTGGTGATGGTGTTCGTGATGAGAATGATGATGCGTATGCGCGGAGTTGGCTGCGGCTTCCGCATTGGCGCCAGCGACCAGAACGCGGACTTTGCTGGCGTTGATTCCGCTGCGATCTACTTTTTCAATTTCAAGAGTCGCGCCGACGTTCAAGGAGGCGACTGCATCATGAAGTAACTCTGGATCGACGCCGGCATCGACGAGCGCACCCAGAAACATGTCGCCGCTGATTCCGGCAAAGCATTCAAGATAAGCAACTCGCATAAGGTCTAAAGATCCAAGGCTGCCGCTGGTGTAGTGCGATCAATAGCAGATGTGACAAGTCTAATGCAGATTGACGGAACGAATGGCCTCCACTGGAAGGACGGCATTCATAGAGCCGGAACGATAACCCTCGCAGTCCAGCGTCACGTATTTGAAGCCCAGTCCGCGGAACCCGGACGTCATACGATCCAGAGTTTCCATGTTTAGCGCGCGCGGCATTTCTTCGCGGGTAATTTCAATCCGGACCATCTCCCCGTGATAGCGCACGCGGAATTGCCTAAATCCCATCTGATGCAATAACGCTTCGCCGTCTTCTACCTGCTGCAATACTTCTCGGGTCACCGGGCGTCCATATTCGACACGCGAAGAAAGACAGGCTGACGCCGGTTTGTCCCAGATGCGCAATCCTGCCTGCAGCGCCAAAGTGCGGATATCCTGCTTCGTCAGTCCAGCCTCTGCCAACGGAGCCAGCACGCCGTGCGCCTTTGCCGCTTGCTGACCCGGCCGGTACTCGCCGCGATCATCGACGTTCATCCCGTAGGCCAAATGTTGAAATCTAGAGCCTTGATGCGCTTTTTCCATGACTGAAAAAAGTTCGTCTTTGCAATGGAAGCAGCGAGTCGCGTCGTTCTTCACATATTCAGGGTCGTCGAGTTCCGCAGTCGACAGAACCTGAATCGGAATGGAATGTTCCTCGGCAAAACGCAAGGCATCCGCAAAGTGCGCGCGTGAGAGGCTGGCGGAGTCGGCGAGGACGGCCAGCATGTTGTCGCCCAGAACCCGATTTGCCGTGTATGCAAGATAGGCCGAGTCGATACCGCCGGAATAGGCGACCAGGACGCTGCCTAACTCAACGAGACGATCTTCGAGCTGCGACTGTTTCTGCGAAAGTTCCATAGCAGCTTCAATTCCCATTTTTAACCTATCCCAACCATCTCGGATTCTGGTATGTCCCGTCAAAATGGTGGGTCGTCTTGTATTCCTCAAACTGGCCATTCTGGGCAACCGTCGCAGTTTTCCCAAGAATGGCGGCGACCTCTGCATGGCTTAACGGCCTGAAAGTGCGCGCCGTATTCAACGCCTGATTGAGGATCTTCATGCTATCGCAACCGGTGATGACGGTGGTGACTGGCAAATTCATCGCGTACTGTAGACATTCGACGGGCGTTGCCGTATTGCTTTGCAAAATGATTGCATCGCCCATGGGTTTCATGCCCAGTGCGCCAATATTATGTTTTTTTAGCACGGGTAACACAAGTTTTTGGAAACTTTCAAAGTGCGCATCCATGACATTTAGCGGCATCTGCACTGCATCGAAGGTAAAGTTGTGCTTGAACGCGACGTTCAGCATGTGGAGATGCATCTCTGGGCTTTTGTGGCCTGTAAATCCAATGTACCGAATCTTGCCAGCTTGCCTTGCGGCCAGCAAAGCTTCCATGCATCCTCCGGGCGCGAAGACTCGCTCCGGATCGTTCATCCGAATGATTTCGTGGATCTGCAATAGATCTATATGGTCGGTTTGCAAGCGGCGCAGAGACTCTTCCATCTGCTGCGTGGCAGCCTGCTTTGTACGGCCGTCGATTTTTGTCATCAAAAAGGCTTTATGCCTGTAGCCATCGCGGAGGGCTTTGCCCATTCGAATTTCGCTGACGCCGTCGTTGTAGTCCCACGCGTTGTCGAGAAAATTGACTCCATTGTCGAGCGCTGTTCGTATGATCCGAATACCGATTGCCTCCGGTACCGTCGGACGACCAATATGATGGCCTCCGACCCCGACCATCGAAAGCCTTTCACCGGTATGGCCAAGGATACGATACGAAATGCCATCCTTAGTTTCCGCAAATCCAGATCTCAAGGGAGTCGCGATGGCAGATACCGCAGCCGTCGCTGCAGCGGTCTTGATGAATTCGCGACGCTTCATGTTTCTATCTCCAGATCTGTCATCGTCCTGAAAAATCTCATGGACTGAGCGATGCGTCCGTGACCTAGAAACTACACGTCGTTTCCACGGTGAAAGATCGGTTCCACGCCAGATGCATTGCTTAAGAGCGCATGCTCTTCCTGGGAATCGAGCGGCTTGTAGTTTTGCGCAACATCCATGGCCAGGCGGAAGTACGCTTCGTCGCCGGGAGGTATGGCAGCTGTGATGGGGTGGCCTAACGTATATCGCAGGCCCTGCGCAGCCTCGTGCGGAAAATTCGCGGGCTCATACCAGCACTTGGGGTGCGGATGATTTTCCCTCTGCGAAGCTGGCCACACTGTCTTTGCCATGCTCTTGATGGCCAGCATGCCAACACCTTTTTCCTGTGCCTTCTGGATTACCGTGGGTCCGAAATTCGCCTGCGACACCAGCACCCAGTTGATGGGGAAGAGAACTGTGTCAAATGGATACCTGTCCATCGCCGCCACAGCGGTTTCTACTGAATGTGCGGAAAAGCCGATGAAGCGAATTTTTCCTTCTTTGCGCGCCGCCTCAAAGGTTTCCATGGCGCCGCCTGGTCCCAGCACCTGATCTAGTTCCGCCATCTTGGTGAGCGCGTGAAACTGGTAGAGATCGAGGTGGTCTGTCTTGAGCATCTGGAGTGATTCTTCCAGGGCCGCTCGCGACCCGGCCTTGTCGCGCCTACCTGTCTTGCAAGCAAGAAAGCTTTTTTCACGATAGGGCGCCAGTGCGGGGCCGAGAAGTTGTTGTGCATCACCATAACTGGGGGCTACGTCAAAATAATTGATGCCGCGGTCGACCGCTTCCGCAACAATGCTTTTAGAAGCCGCGGGAGTGCTGTTCATCACCACAATGCCGCCCATGCCAATGATGGAAAGATGGACGTCTGTCTTGCCCAGACGCCGGCGAGCAATCGGGTCGGAATTCTTTACAGATCCGGATTCTGCCCAAGATTGAGAAAGGCTCCCGCTGCTGGCAGCGATGGCTGCGAATGTACCTTGCTTGATGAAATCTCGACGTTCCATGGGTTTTCCTCCCTGGTTCGAATCGACCTAAGCGCAGAACGCGCAAGAATATGATGCCATTGTCTCACGACGATTTGCGCCGCCGCGCGGCCCAGGTTCCAGCATAGTCTGTATCAGGCACCATTTCTACATGGCCCGGCAAAACCAACATGAGATGTGAAATATGATGCAGGAATTTTCGCGACGTACCCACTGGAACCTTGAAAAGACGCCATATGCAGTGGCGCTGGAACGATTGCGCGAGGACGGGCAGCCGATTTTCGACCTGACCGCTTCAAATCCGACGACCTGCAGATTCGAGTACGATCGCGCGGGCATCCTCGCCGAGTTGGGTCGGCCGGAATGTCTGGAATACGAACCTGATCCACGCGGACTGCCGATTGCACGTGCCGCTGTCGTCGACTACTATGTCAAGGCTGCGGCGACCCGAATGTCAGCCGAGAAAGTTTTTTTGACGACCAGCACTAGTGAGGCCTACAGCTATCTGTTTCGGTTGCATTGCGATCCGGGCGCGGAAGTCCTGATCGCCCGCCCCAGCTATCCGTTGTTCGACTTTCTCGCCGATCTGGAGGATGTGCGACTGGTGCCGTATCCGCTGTTTTATGATCACGGCTGGCACATCGATATGGCGGCGCTGACCGAACGCATCACGACGCGGACTCGAGCTGTAGTGGTGGTGCATCCGAATAACCCAACCGGACATTTTACTTCCCTGGGGGAACGAAAAGCGCTGGAGAGAGTGTGCGAGGAGCATGGGCTGGTGCTGATCGTCGATGAGGTATTTCTCGATTACGCATTCGATACGGCGGACCCCCGCGAAAACGCGCATGCCAGTTTTTCGACGGGAGAACATCGGGTGCTGACCTATGTGCTCAGCGGACTAAGCAAGGTGGCTGGACTGCCTCAAATGAAGGCGGCATGGATTGCTATTTTTGGGCCTGAGTTGTTGTTGCAAGCTGCCACCGATCGGTTAGAAGTCATTGCCGATACATTTCTCTCAATGAATGCGCCGGTACAGCACGCCATCCCGTATCTACTGGCGAATCGCCACGGCGTGCAGCAACAAATCCTGCAGCGGGTACACCAAAATCTGGCGGAATTAGATCGACAGCTTGCCGATGCGGCGGCGGTTTCGCGCTTGCAAGTTCAGGGCGGATGGTACGCGGTCCTGCGAGTGCCAGCCTTGATGAGCGGAGATGCGTTGGCAATTCGTTTGATGGAGCGGGAACGAGTCGTGGTGCATCCGGGACACTTCTACGGATTCGATGGGGACGGATGGATTGTTCTCAGCCTGCTGCCGCCACCAGTCGAATTTGCCGAAGGGTTTACGCGGCTTCTGAGTTCGATCGATTGAGCGGAAGTTGTCGTCCTGACGCAACCGCACACTCTACGAGTTGATCAGGAATGGATTTGTTTCCCGTTCCTCGCCGATCGTCGTTGCAGGTCCATGACCCGGGATGACTCGTGTGGCGTCGGGCAGCGGCAGAAGGCGCTCTTTCAGGGAATGCAGGATCTTGCGGAGGTCGCCTCCGGGGAGGTCTGTTAGGCCAATGGAGCCAGCAAAGAGCGTATCGCCCGCCAGCAGGAGTTGCGGGCTAGGCAGGTGCAGGCAAATGCTGCCTTCCGTATGCCCCGGTGTATGCAGCACCTGGGCAGGCTCGCCCGCGATGGTTAGCGCCAGCAAATCGGAAGCGTCGACATCGGGAGCCGTGACTTCAGGCACGGGAACCCCTAACCATGCCGCTTGCATGTCCATCATTTTCAGAAGAGGCAGATCGTTCTGATTCATGTAGATCGGAGCGCCCGTCAGACGTTTGAGCTGCACTGCGCCGCCTACATGGTCGATGTGGGCATGGGTAACGATGATCTGCTCCACGGTCAGGTGGTGTCTTTTCAAGATGGCTAGTATTGTGTCGATGTCCGCGCCAGGATCGATGACCGTAGCCCGCAGGGAAGTCTCGTCCGCGAGAATGCTGCAGTTGCAGGCGAGCGGGCCGACGGGAAAAATCTCGTGAATCATAGGCAAAAGAGCAGCGAAGAATGACGGACACGCTCAAAACGCGACCCGCAGTCGAGACTTAGTTCCATCGACGCGAATTTCAGCATTCGCCTTTGGATTCTGCGTCCTTGTGGCTCAACCATCTACTTCTTGTGCGGAGTGCTCTGCGTCGGCGCCGATTGCAATCCCTGCAAAACCGAGTGGCCTGTGCTTTGGCGCGCGACCAATACCGTCAAAGAGATGGACGTAATCGCGAAGATAATCGCACACCAGGTGGTCACCTTAGTGAGAATATTGACGGTTCCGCGGGGGCCAAAGGCGGTCTG
>JAJYSL010000111.1 GCA_021793595.1 Acidobacteriota bacterium | reverse complement strand
CGCGCGAACAATGCGCAGCTTGTGTTCCGGATTGACTCTCGCAAAGACAGAGACGTGGCGCAGCGCGGAGGCCAGCTCCTCCACATCCATGGCTGCCAGCTGTTTTCCTGTGATCGCTTCCTTGTCTGCGGCAATGCCCAGGTCGCGCGCAATCGCCAGTGCTGTGGCCGCGTGGTCGCCGGTAATCATGATCGTGCGAACGCCTGCGGCGCATGCTTTGGCGACCGCCTCTCTGGCTTCGGGGCGCGGTGGGTCGATCATCCCAACCAGGCCGAGGAAGGTGAGTCCCTGCTCAAGTTGTTCCCCGGCTTCTTCTTCTGCGAACACCGTGTTGCACGGCATGGGCTTCATGGCGACGCCCAGCGCCCGCAGCGCATGTGCGGCCATCTCTTCATGCGTTTGTAGAATCTCGGCTCTTCGCTCTTCCGTTAGAGTCCGGATACTCCCCGCGACTGCCTCATGGGTACATCGCGGCAACAGAACATCCGCCGCGCCTTTGGTCAGCAGCGGGCATGACCCGAACAGGCCGCTGTCTTCTTCGGCGATACGTTGGTGAAGCGTGCTCATGCGCTTGCGTTCTGAAGAGAATGGGATCTCGCTCACGCGAGGGTAGCGCCGGTTCCATTCGGCCAGATCGATTCCTGCCCGAATGGCCGCCGCGAGTAGTGCGGCCTCCGTGGGATCGCCCTGCACCTTCGGTCCTTCGTTCGTCTGCTGGAGGGCTGCGTTGTTCACCAGGGCAGCGGCCTGCAGCGTGGCCAGCAGTTCACCTCGCAGTGGCGCGGAAATTTCGCCTCCCTCCGGCAACGACCAGGAACCGCCGGACGCATATCCGGTTGCGGCAGTCATGGCGCGGCCCGACGCGGTGACCACCAGGCGCACGGTCATTTCATTCAGCGTCATGGTGCCGGTTTTGTCAGAAGCGATGACGGTCGTTTCGCCCAGAGTCTCCACTGCAGTCAGGTGACGAACAATCGCACCGCGACGCGCCATCCTCTGTACACCCAGAGCCAGCACGATCGTGACCACAGCCGCCATGCCCTCCGGTGTGGCTGCTACCGCAAGAGCTACGCCGAAGAGCAGCGCGCGAAGCATCAGGTCTCCGTCGCGTACCCCGTGCAGCAGCAGGAGCGTTGCCACCACCACAACGGCAATGACGACCACGGCCATACCCAGTCTCTTCCCCAGCCGCTCCAACTCTTTCTGCAGCGGAGTTTCCCGTTCCTCGGTCTGGTGCAAGAGAGCCGCAATCTTTCCGAACTCCGTGTGTGTCCCGGTGGACGTGACCAGCGCTCTGGCGTGACCGCTGATGGCAATGGTGCCGGAAAAAATCATGTTGTGGCGATCGGATGGAGCGGTGTCGTGGGGCAACGCTGCAGTGGTCTTCAATACCGGCAGACTTTCTCCGGTGAGCGCCGCTTCCTGTGTGTGGAAGGCAGTCACTTCCAGCAGGCGCGCGTCGGCTGCAATCCGATCGCCTTCGCGTACGATCAGCAAATCTCCTGGCACCAACTGGCTCGCATCGATGCGCTGCACTTGTCCGTCGCGCATCACCGATGCCTCGGCCGGTGTCATGGAACGTAGTGCCGCCAATGCCCGATCGGCTCGCTCCTCCTGCAGAAACCCGAACACAGCGTTCAGGAGAATGATGGCAAAGATGGCCAGCGCTTCGTACGGCAGAGTCTCTGCATGTTCCAGCGACCACACCAGCAGCGAAACGACTACTGCTGCCAGCAGCAGATAGACCTGGACGTTGCGGAACTGACGCAGAAAGCGCAGGATTGTCCGTTGTTTTGCAGGGCTGCTCAGCAAATTCGGGCCATGCTGTGCGAGGCGATTCCGAGCCTCCTGCGAGCTCAAGCCCAGTTGGAGATTTCCGTGATAATGCGCCAGGGCCTGCGTCGGACTCAGTTCGTGCGGCACGTCACGGAGTTGATGTAGCGCCTCTACCATCCGAATTCCTCAGTGATTCTGCGATTGCAGGTGCCTTTTTGCCAGACACAGGGCAAGCGAACAATTTCATTATTGGCTAATTCGATCGAATTGGCTGTGATTTCATTCTGTCGCTTTCCTGGCATGTGTGCATGAGATGCCGCGACCGCTGGCGACAGGGAAGGATGTTCTCTCCGTGATTCGAATCACTGCGACTGCCGGGGCGAAGCAGCACCATAGAGCTGTCTGGAGGGGATCGATGGGTGCGCTACCGTCCAAGGTCGAACCCGTCCCGGCGCTGGTGAATCCCAGCCCCGTGCAGAAAACTGTACGTCGTGCACCAGTGAAGTGGCAGCGGTGGGGAATTGTCGCGGGCTTGGCATTGGCTCTAGCGGCGGGGGGTTTCTTCTGGCGCAGCCACCGGCAGAATTCGATTGTCTACGAGACTGTTCCCGTGGAACGGGGCGTCCTGCAGGCGAAGGTCACGGCGACCGGGAATCTGAATGCGGTCGTCGAGGTCATGGTCAGCAGCCAGGTTTCCGGAAACATCAAGGCGCTGTACGCGGATTGGAACAGCCGCGTGAAAAAGGGACAGCTGGTGGCGCTGATCGATCCGGAGGTCTTTCAGGCGCAGGTCGATCAGGCCAGCGCTTCGTCGCGTTCCGCGCACGCATCCACGTTGACAGCAGAGGCCCAGCTGGCCAAGGCACGGGCCGATCGAAGCGCGGCGATGGCAAACGAAAAGAACGCCCAGGCGCTTGCTGCAAAGGATATGGCCAATCAGGTGAATGTCAAGGCGCAGTGGGAGCGCGCGCAAAGACTGTTCAGGGAAGGCATCCTGTCCCGGCAGGATTACGACACGACCCAGTCAAATTACGGATCAGCGAATGCTCAGGTGATCGCCGATCTGACGCAGATTGTGGCGGCGCAGGAAAATGTTCGTTCCGCCGAGGCCTCGCTGCGCGTGGCGGAGAGTCAGTTGAACGCTGCCGAGGCGCAGGAGCGAGAAGCGTTAGCGTTGCTGCGGCAGGCACAGATCAATCTCGATCGAACACGCATCACCGCACCCGTCGATGGAACCGTCGTCGCGCGCCGCATGGATGTTGGCCAGACCGTGGCCTCAACGCTGAATCCGCCGACGATCTTCGAAATTGCTCAGGACCTGACCAAGATGCAGGTGGACACCAACGTCGATGAGTCGGACATCGGAAAAATCGAACGAGGCCAGCATGCGACCTTCCTCGTGGACTCCTATCCGAACACCCCCTTTCAAGGAGTGGTTGCCGAGATACGCAAGGCGCCCATCGTCACACAGAATGTGGTGACTTACGATGTGGTGATCTCCGTCGACAACTCCGATCTGAGGCTTTTTCCCGGCATGACGGCCAACGTGACGATTCTGACGGCGAAGTTGGACAATACGTTGAAGGTTCCCAACTCGGTCCTGCGTTTTCGCCCCTCCGCAGCCATTCTCAAGAAAAATGGCCTGTCGCCGGCAACGCCGGATGCATCGCAGGTCTATGTGCTTACCGGCGGGAAGCTCAAGTCGATACCCGTTACATTTGGACTCTCGGATGGCCGGTACACAGCCATTTCTTCCGGCGAGATTCGGCCAGGCGAAAAGGTTGTGGTGAGAGCGACGTCGAAGGAGAATTCATCAAACGGAACGCAGTCTCCTGCAAGGCCGATGATGCCAAGAATGTAAGGAGAGCGATGCCGGAACTGATCGAAACAAGCCAGCTCACCAAAACGTACAGTCTAGGGGAAGTGACGGTGAATGCCCTGTGCGGCGTCACGTTGACGGTAGAGCGGGGTTCATTTGTCGCCGTCATGGGGGAGTCTGGCTCTGGAAAATCGACTCTGATGAATCTCCTTGGATGTCTGGATCGCCCGACCTCGGGACGTTACTGGCTGGATGGGACGGCGGTGGAAGGGCTTGATCGCGACCGGCTGGCGGAGATCCGGAATCAGAAAATCGGCTTCGTCTTTCAGAATTTCAATCTTCTGCCGCGCATGAGCGCCAAAGAGAACGTGCAGTTACCGTTGTTGTATAGAGACGGCGAGCCGATTGATGCCGAAGAACGCGCGCTGCGCGTGCTGGCACTGGTGGGGCTGGCAGGAAGGGAAGACAGCCTGCCCACGCAGCTTTCCGGAGGCCAACAGCAGCGGCTGGCGATCGCACGGGCGCTGATTAACGAGCCGGAAATCCTGCTGGCCGACGAGCCGACTGGTCAACTGGATTCACACACCAGTGCCGAGATCATGCACATCTTCCAGCGTCTGAATCAGACCGAGGGAATTACTGTGATTGTGGTAACCCACTCCGAGGAGGTGGCGCGCTTCGCGCACCGAATCATTACCTTTCGCGATGGGAGGATTGAAGGCGACCGCAGAGACCTGGCCCCGTCCGCAGATGCTGCGGAGACCCGTGCACAGCTGATGGAGGTGACGCCATGAAGCGTTTGAGGTCCGCTATGCGCATCGCGTTCCGAGCGCTGCAGGTGAATAAACTGCGCTCCGCGCTGACCATGCTGGGCATCGTGATCGGCGTGGCGGCGGTGATTGCGACGGCTGCCATCGGTTCCGGAGCGAAGCAGCGGATTCAGCAGCAGATTGCCAGCATTGGCAGCAATATCATCATCATCATTCCCGGCAGTCTCACCAGTTCCGGCATGCGCATGGGTACCGGCAATGCGATCAGCCTTACAGAATCCGATGCGCGTGAGCTTTCCCTGCAATGCCCTGATATCGCGCAGGCCGTGCCCGTAGTGCGGGGCGGAGCGCAGATCGTTTACGAGAACAGCAACTGGGCCACCATTCTTTTTGGCACCACCCCCGGTTTTCTCCAGGTACGCGATATCTCGGTTGCGGATGGCGCGACTTTCACGCAGCAGGATGTCGATTCGGCAAGTAAGGTGGCATTGCTGGGTCCCACCGTGGCCGCAAACCTGTTCGGCGACATCAACCCGATTGGCCGTTCAATCCGCATCAAGAGCGTCCCGTTCACGGTGGTGGGAGTGCTCGGACGAAAAGGGCAATCTCCGACGGGCCAGGATCAGGATGACGTGATTCTGCTGCCCGTTTCTACAGCCAAGCGCAAAGTCATCGGCATTAAATCGGCCAATGCCGATGCGGTGGACGCCATTATGGTGCAGGCCAAAGCAGGCGACCGGATCGATGTCGCTCAGGAAGAAGCCAAAGCGCTGTTGCGGCAGCGACATCACCTGATGCCCTCGGAAGAAGACGACTTCTCCATCCGCAACATGCAGGAAATCTTCGCTGCGCAGGCCGCTTCGTCGCGCATCATGTCCATCATGCTGGCTGCGGTGGCGTCGGTTTCTCTGGTGGTCGGAGGCATTGGCATTATGAACATCATGCTGGTTTCAGTTCGGGAGAGGACCCGCGAAATTGGCCTGCGCCAGGCTGTAGGAGCCAAGACCCGCGACATTCTCACTCAGTTTCTGGTCGAGGCCGTCGCGCTTTCAATTGCCGGGGGGTGCGCCGGGATCGTTCTCGGCATCGGCGCGTCCGTCCTGATTTCTGTGCTGGCGAACTGGAATACCGTCGTGAGCCCGGGCGCGGTGCTGCTCGCGGTCTTTTTCTCCGCTTTGGTGGGAATCGGCTTTGGATACTACCCGGCCCGAAAAGCAGCCTATCTCGATCCCATCGAAGCGTTGCGGTCCGAATAAGGACTCTGCGCCAGGCTTAATAGCGCAGCATGGCTGCCACGCCATGAAAGGTTTCTTCTTCCACAGATGGGATGTGTAGGATTTCGGCCTTCTGAGCCAACGCGAGCCGAACCAGCGCCTCGTCGGCTGGAATGGGAACCAGCTGGGAACTGTGACAGAATATGCATTTGCTCTTCAGCTCCGGCTGGATCCGACCGCATTCACCACATTCGCTCGCCGTCTGTCCCGTCGTATCCCCAAGTAGCATTTTCTGTACTTTACCCGCTGCAAGAGCTTTCAGAACGGCGTGGAGTCCATGCGCCCCGCGTCCGTTATCGTCATCGATCGCGTGCAGCAGATCCTTGCATTGTTCCAACTGGTACTGCTCGAAAATCGGACGCGCTTCCTTCAGAACTTCCTGGGCGCCCATCTCAAACATCGGTAGATGAAACCTGCCCATGATAGTGTTGTTTTCCAAGGCGGCGAAATATGGCCGCGCTTCGCCCCACATATCGTTGCGGCATCCCACCACCAGAGTGCCCGCGCCCTGCTCTCCGGTCAGCTTGCCCAGTTCATCCACGATAAGCCGGAACCAAGCTCGCTCCTGATGTTGCACATTGCCATCGACGCGCTTCGACCAGCCCACCCGCGAGTCTTCCGATCGCCGGGTAAGATCCCCTTCCGAGAGCTTGCCCGCTATCTCCCGAATCTCGCTCCCTTGTATTTCGAATAAGCGTGTTTTCCCGCTTTCCATCAGGACAACCCTGTATGGACGACAGGACTGTATCGCCGCCAGCAACGGGACTAGAAGGAAGCGGCTCGAGACACTGAGCTGCGCGATTTCTTCGGGCGCCGGCAGATCGAACTGGCGCCATATCTTTTGCGCCCCGCATGCGTAGACGGCTCTCCACCGGGTAGGAGTCCGTTGAATTTCATCCGACATGGCGAGAATTCGATCCAGATCTTTGGAAAGCAGTTCGGGCATCGCGCCCGGCGGAAATTTCGCAACCTCGTCCTGTACCAGCTTACCGATGGCGACCTTTTCGGTATGGTGCGACTTATCAGGGAAAGAATGCAGGCTGTAGCAGAAGGAAACCGCCTGCGCGGCCGGATGATGGAATGCAGCAAACGTTCGCAACTCATCTTGATCCGGAATTTGTTTGGGAGCGACAGGATCTGTAGTCAGGGAGTAAGTGGGCATAGCTTCCTCTTCACCGGTAAGTCTGGGCGGTCGCCGCAGACATGGCAATGATCTAGATCACTGGTGTGCCTCTTTCTCCACAGCCAGGCCGAGCATAAGTCGCCAATCATGAGGATTTTTTTCTCCCGAAACGTGATTTGCCTCACTGCGTTGTCGCCGCGTTCTCCCTAACATGTGTTCCATGGAAGTGCAAGTCCTGGAGCGTGACAGCACCATGTGGCATGCATCCGGTGTGGCTGCCTTCTGCAGTTGCGAGTTTCGGAGCTCTCTTAGCCTCACCTCTCTTGTGTCTGACCATTCTGTCCTGAGGCGGGGCTTCGAAACTCTCTTCTGCTAACGCAGCCTGCGCTGCTCACTTAGGAATGTATCCACAATTGGAGAAAAGGAGAAAGATTATGTCGACCATGTTAGCGAAAGAAGCGCCAGAGAAAACTCCCCGGCCGCGTCTGATGGCGCCATTGTCCATTTTCGAAGAGATGGACCGACTCGCGGCAGACATTGAGAAGAGAGCATTCAGCCTGTTTGAGCAACGGGGAGGAGGCGATGGGTTTGCGCTGGACGACTGGTTTCGCGCCGAGTCCGAATTTGTGCATCCCACTCCGATTGAAATAAAGGAAAACGAGAAGGAAGTCGTGATTCAAGCCGAAGTACCAGGCTTTGAGTTGAAGGAGTTATCCATCAGTGCCGAACCTTACAGTGTTTGCATCTATGGTAAGAGCGAAAAGAGAGAGCAGGAGAAAAAAGAAGAGAAGAAGGGGACACTGCAGCACTACAGCGAAATCCGCGGAACCGAAATACTACGCCAGGTCTCGTTGCCGGCCGCTATCAATCCTGAAAACGCCACAGCACGTCTGGAGAAGGGTGTTCTGGAGATTCGTCTGCCGAAGGCATCTCCACCGAAATTGATTGAGATTAAATCTGCGGCATGAAACAGCCAGAGACTAAGCAGAAGGACGCGAGAGGGTATCGCGTCCTTCTTTTTCTGGTGCTGGATTCGGCGATGCGGACGCGGTTTGAATCGTCGTGATGAGTTGCAGGACGCATAAGGAGGGACCATGGCTGGCAAGCACGTTCTCTTTCGTTCGGAGGCACGTGAAAAGGTGCTTCATGGAGCCACTTTGATGACCGATGCGGTGCGCATCACCCTGGGCCCCAAATCGAAATGCGTGCTGATTGAGAAGAAGTGGGGAGCGCCACTTGTCTGCAACGACGGAGTCACCATCGCGAAGGAGTTCGAACTGGCCGATGCGGAAGAAAATATGGGCGTGAAGATGCTGCTGCAGGCCGCGGAGCGAACTGGGAACGCGGTTGGCGACGGTACCAGCACAGCCACGCTGCTGGCACATGCGCTGTACGCGGAGGGGGTGCGAAATATTGCCGCTCGAGCCAGCGCGATCGACATTAAACGCGGTCTGGATCGAGGACTCAAGGTTGCGCTGGATGCTCTTAAGCTGCTGGCGCGACCCGTGCAGTCATCTCGCGAAAAGATGCAAGTCGCCTCGATCGCGGCGCACAACGACGATGAGATTGGCCGTCTGGTTACTGAGGCAATCGAAAAAGTCGGCCCCGATGGCGTGGTTTCTGTAGAAGAGGCCAAGGGAACAGAAACGACCGTGGAGCTAGTGGAGGGCACGCAATTCGACCGCGGATATCTTTCCGCCTATTTCATCACCGACCCACAGAATGCCGAAGTGGTTTTGGAGAATCCGGTCCTTTTCCTAAGCGAGCAGAAAATCAGTGCGGTGAAAGACCTATTGCCTTTGCTGGAATCGGTGGCGAAGAGCGGAAGGCCGCTTTGCCTTATCCTGGACGATCTGGAAGGTGAGGCACTGGCCACTGTTGTACTCAATAAGCTTCGCGGCGTTCTGCCGGCGGCGGCAGTCAAGGCTCCAGGATATGGGGATCGCAGAAAAGAGATGCTGCAGGATATTGCCACGCTTACCGGCGGCCAGGTCTTCTCTGAACAACTGGGAATCGGGTTGGAGAAACTTGAAGTTCAGCAATTAGGCAGATGCAGGCGGGTGGTGATGAACAAAGATACCACCACCATCATCGGAGGCGAGGGGGCCAAAGAGGCAATTGAGGGCCGTAAGAAGGAACTGCGCAAACAGATCCAGAATGCTACGTCGGACTATGATCGCGAGAAGCTTCAGGAACGCCTGGCAAAGATATCTGGCGGGGTGGCGGTGATCCACGTCGGGGCGGCCTCTGAGGCGGAACTGAAAAATCGTAAAGAAGCTTTTGACGACGCGATCCATGCTACCAGGGCAGCGATCGAAGAAGGAATTGTTCCAGGCTGTGGCCTGGCACTGCTGCGGCTGATTCCGCCTTTAGAAGCAGAGGAAAAGAAGGTCGACGGAGATGAAAGGACCGGGATACGAATCCTGTTGCGCGCGCTCGAAGTGCCGACGCGCCAGATAGCTGAGAATTCAGGGTTCGACGCGGGAGTCGTGGTGGACAAGATGCGCCATGGAGAAGGAAGTTTCGGTTTCGACGCAGCCAGGGGAGTCTACGTGGATTTGGCGGAGGCAGGAATTCTCGATCCAGCAAAAGTGGTTCGGGTAGCGCTGGAAAACGCCGTCTCGGTGGCAAGCGTTCTGCTGTTGGCTGAAGCAACTCTGACAGAGATTCCTGAACCGAAGAAGGACAATATTGGGGCAACGGCCGGCGAACCGGAGTATTGACCGCACGGTTCAGTCAATTTAAGTGTCAGTCTCGGGTTCGGTCCGCCAAGTCGCATTGGATGGACCGGCATCTGAATTCTTTCGCCCGAGATGCTTCGAGTAAATACGCTGCGTCGTGTATATCTATGCTCTAAGCGTGATTAGAGTCACTGATATCCCTGCTGAAAAAGCATAGCCTTTCTCTGTAAGTCGAAAGCATATTCCCGTAGCTCATGCTGAGTTATGGGTGCTTTTACTCGGCATATAGATCAATGGATCGAAGGGGTATGACAATGGATACGATAGTTCAGGAAAATGGCAAGGCAACTCTCCCTCGGCTTAATCAACCGGCGCCACTCTTTGAAGCTGAAACGACACACGGGACGTTGCGCCTGGAAGATTTTCAGGGAAGCTGGGTCATTCTATTTTCTCATCCTGCGGATTTCACGCCGGTGTGTACGACAGAATTTATCGCCTTTGCGGAATTAGCTCCCGAACTAAAGAAGCGAGGCGTTGAACTCTGCGGCTTGAGTATCGATAGCACTTACTCGCACATTGCGTGGGTCCGAAATATCGAAAAGAATTTCGGTGTCCGCGTTCCCTTCCCGATCATCGCCGACCTGAATAAGGAAGTAGCCACCCTGTATGGGATGGTGATGCCGGGTGAAAGCAAAACGGAAACCAGCCGCTGCGTGTTTGTCATCGATCCCAAAGGTATTCTGCGCGCCATGATCTATTATCCGCTGACCACCGGTCGCAACACGCAGGAGATACTTCGACTGATTGATGCGCTGCAAGCTACCGATAAGCATGGAGTCGCAACTCCCGCCAATTGGAAGCCGGGCGAAAAAATCATTATTCCGCCTCCAAGAACGACAGAAGCCGCTGAAGAACGCATGAAGGCCGGCTATGAGACGGCTGACTGGTACTTTTCAAAGCGTGCCATATAAGTACTGGTCAATAAGTTCGCCTAAAACAAGATCCATAACTGCAACACTGAGATTTCAAAGGAGCGGCTATGCCCTGTGTCAACACGAATGGAGAAATCACGGAGATGGCAAAGAGGATACTTCTGGCAATGGTCGAAAGTACCTCGCTCGACAAGGTCGCGGAGCAAACCGGAAGTCCCCTGTACCGCATACGCATGGCTGCTCGGGAGCTGGTGGAGGCCGGTTTCGCCGAGCAGAAGGCACAGAGCTTTGTCACTACAGAGGCAGGGCTGGCCGCGCTCTCGAAAGGCGCAATGACAAGCGGAAGCATGATCAACGGTGCAGGTGCGTAGGATGAATTGAATTGAGAAGTCTCCGCGCGGCAAACGTAGCTAGTAGAAGCGATGACACCGCACGAACAGGAACAGTTGCATGATGCGCTTCTAGTTTTAACGTGTCGCCATTTACGACGAGAGTAGGAGTAGAGATTGCCATGAACAAATACGTGATGGAACTGATCGGAACCTTCTTTCTGGTCCTGACCATCGGAATGAGTGTGATTGCCGGTGGAAGTGGAGTGATACCGCCGCTGGCCATCGGGTCAATCCTTATGGTGATGATTTATGCGGGCGGCCACATCTCTGGAGGCCACTACAATCCAGCTGTCACGCTTGGCGTCTGGATTCGCGGCCGCTGTAGCACGAAAGATGTTGCTCCTTACATGATCTTCCAGGTGATTGGAGCTGTGCTTGCGGCATTCGCCGTGAAATATCTTACGCCCGGCATGCAGATAACTACCCGCGATCTGGCAGTCATGCCGGAGTTGCTTGCTGAGTTTCTGTTCACGTTCGCACTGGTGTTTGTGGTATTGAATAGTGCGACGTCAAAGGACAACAACGGCAACTCATTTTACGGTCTGGCCATTGGCTTCACTGTCCTTGCGGGGGCATTTGCGGTTGGCGGCGTCGCAAGCGCCGCATTCAACCCGGCCGTCGCCGTGGGCATTTCCTCCATGGGTCTGGTCTCGTGGAGTCGACTGTGGATATATATAGTGGCCAATTTCTCTGGCGGAGCGCTTGCTGCGGTCACGTTCAGGCTTCTCTGTCCGGAGGACAAATAGAGAGTTCACGCAATTCTGCGAGTAGTTGCGTGTGCTTCTGAGATCGCTTTCGGTGCAGAGAGTGTGTTGGCTGCGGGCACAGCAGGGGTCCGGTTGACGGCGTGGTCGCTGAGCTGAGAGGTTAGTTTGCGAGTCTTGCGGCGTAGGCGGCAGGGGTCAGTTTGGCGAGGGACTGGATCGAGCGGTTGGCGAGGCCGGGAAGCACATCAGCCAGATACTTTCGGAGGGGGATGTTGAGCCGGCGGCAGCTTTCGACGACCGAGAAGATGGCGGCGATCTTCGGCCCGGCTTCCTTGCCGCCCAGATGGAGCCAGTTCCGCCTGCCGATGGCGATCGAGCGCATCGCATTCTCGGCCAGGTGGGTACAGAACCGCTGTTCAACCGTTGTGCCGCTTCACCTTTGAAAAATCAGGAGCCTGTACACAGGTTCCCTAATAGAAACCAGGAACTGGCTCGAACTTCAACCCGGTCCGGAATCATCCGGGGCGGACCGAGGTTCGAGCCAGTTAGTGTTCTGCGCCTACATTGCTGAATCAGGCAAGGTCGAATCGATCAAGATTCATCACTTTGTTCCAGGCCGCAACAAAGTCACGAACAAATTTCTCCTGCGCGTCCGAGCTTCCGTAGACTTCGGCAAGTGCCCGAAGCTCGGAATTTGAACCGAAAATCAGATCGACACGCGTGCCGGTCCATTTGAGTTCCCCCGTTTTACGATCGCGACCTTCAAACACATCCTCTGCCTTTGAGACCGCCTTCCATTCCGTACCCATATCGAGCAGGTTAAGGAAGAAGTCGTTGGTTAGCGACTCCGGCCGCTTCGTGAAGACGCCATGCTTTGTCTGCCCGACGTTAGTATTCAGGACACGCAGGCCACCAACCAGCACGGTCAACTCAGACGGGGTTAGCGTCAGCAGTTGCGCCTTGTCGATCAGCAAGGTCTCCGACTTTACGCTGTATTGGCGCTTGAGGTAGTTGCGGAAGCCGTCTGCGAGCGGTTCCAGCACAGCGAAGGAGTCTACATCGGTTTGGCCCTGCGACGCATCCATGCGTCCCGGCGCAAAGGGAACCGTTATATTGTGGCCGGCATTCTTTGCCGCCTGCTCGACACCTGCGCAGCCGGCCAGCACGATCAGATCGGCCAGCGACACCTTCTTGCCGCCAGACTGTTTGCCGTTAGATCGG
>JAJYSL010000110.1 GCA_021793595.1 Acidobacteriota bacterium | reverse complement strand
CTGGACCGTCCGAGGGGCAAACGCCATCGTCGCCCTGCGGTGCTGCCATCTCAACGGCCAATTCGAGGATTACTGGGAGGGTCGCCGGGCCGCATGATTCCCACTTTTATGTCGCGCACCCCTTTGCCATGCCAGGACTTTCCTCAGAATTTTTCGCCCTGCCAGCCGAGCAGGAGGTCCATCTGTAAACTTGGCGGGGTTTGTTGCAGCGGATTGAAGCTGGTTCCAGACAGAATTCGCTTGATTCCATCGGCCAGGGCATAGAAGCGGAAGGGCGGAATACCGAAGAAGCGCTGGGAGATGATCAGCAGCTTCTCGCAGAGGATGCGCAGCTTCATCTGCTGCCTCGGGAAGGTCGCGGCAAAGTAGGCCGCCGCCGTGACCAGCACAACCAGGTTCTTCAATCGCCGATACTTCATCACCCGGATGTCCTCCAGGTTATGGCTCTGTTTAAGGAAGCGAAAAGTCTCCTCAATTTTCCAGCGTGTCAGGTAGATTTGGGCGATCCACCATAGCGATTGCGAGTCCCGCGCTCCTTTCAGCGCGTTGGTCAGCAGCAGCATCGGTTCTTCTCCGAATCCAGCCACCACCAGGTCCAGGGGTTCGTCGCGCCCGAGGAGGCGAATCGGCTCCTCGCCATAACGCAAGTCATAGATCTTCTCTTGTCCGTCCTGAATCTTGATGACTCGCGCCCGATGGCGCAGCCGGCATTTGCACCCAAGCTCGGCCACACTGCGTTGGAGATGGTCTCTGCCGATGACGAAGCGTTTCCCCGTGGAGCGGATGACGAAGCGTTCGTGCCGGTCCAGCAAGGGTTCCAACAGCTTCTTGCGGTCGCCGCCGCGGTCCATGGTCCAGATGCCGCGGCCCCCGGTGTAGGCCCGGACCTGATCGACGCCAGAGAGGACTTCCGCATCTTAGCCGGTGAAATCCCTGGCCTCCGCCGAATACAGCTTCTGATAAAGCGGCAGGATTTCACTGCCATTCACCTCGGCCCCGGTGATGGCGCACAGCCAGTAGCCCGCATGCACCTGGCCGGTGCTGCCGTCGTGGATCGGGGCCAGGTACTCCATCTTCCGGGCATACTCTTTGCGAATGTCGCTCAGGGCCAGGTACAGCACGGTGTTGTGCTCCACGCGCTGGCTGGTCATGCTGGCCAACTGCGAAGTCAGTTCCGCTTCCAATTTCGCCGTCTTCAGATTGCGGGACAGACGGTCCTCCGTCTTGATGAGGGGAATCTCTTCTTTTAGACTGCGGGCGATGCTGCTCAATTTCACATCCTGGCTGGCCTGGATGCCGAACAGCATCTGCGCAACGAACTTCTCCAGCGGCCGACTGAGCCCGCCGCATAGCTCGGTGGAGACTTCGTCAACTGCGCTTTCAGTCGCGAACGTAGTTTGCTATCTTGCATCTGGGGACGCCTCCGGGATAGTCAGGATTTCTCGCAAAAAACCCTGCTATCACCGATTTCGTCCCCTGCCGCTTCTTTGCGTTTGCCCGATTCAGCACTCAAATTCTGAGGAAACTCCTGGTATTTGCTGCAACGTCATTTTTACGAAGGAGATATTTACGACATAGCAGTGGGGCCAGAAGCGCCTGTCAATCAACGCCTGTGTGAGATGGCTAAACATCGCACGCCTTCTTTAGTTTTTTTGAGAAACGCCGGACATAATCTATCAATAGGCGGAATTATTTCTCGAATACGCAAAATATAAAATATCAGACTTGACATGCCAATAGCGGACAGATTACAGTCTTCGATATTCCACGGAGAATCTTTCTGTGCGCAAACAGAGGCGAAATCCGGCCCTAAGAATGATCGTCATTTCGCAGCATGGATGTACTTTACAACCCCATCCCTTTTGCAGTTCAGCATGGGCACCGTTACTGGAAGCATCCAGGACATGATTTGCGCGGCGATGCCAAACACCAATGTGCGGGCAACCAACCGAAGCTACGGAGACACATTCGATCTTCGCTACGAAATGTTCTGGAGAGTGTCAGGCTTCGTAATCGCGCGAGAGTGGAATGTGCGAAGAAATCCCTCAGAATTGTTAGGGACGCAGGGAGATATGGCGAACCTCGCATTGGTTCTCAATCGGGAGAGCCACTCTTTTATTAGCGGCGGCACTTATGTTGCCCATGACGATGCAAACACTGGCCACAAATGGCTGGACTAGCGATGGGGCGTTATGCGAACTCGGCCTGGGAACGAAACTATGGATGCCGATTGCGAGAGTTCATCTTTCGCGGACATCGTTGCATCACCCTGGAGAACGAGAAGATTCGCGTCCTCGTGGCGGCTGACAAAGGCACCGACATTTTGGAATTTCTCTGGAAACCCTCCGATGTGGATGTTTTATGGCATTCGCCAACGGGTCTTCGTCATGTAGTTGTGGGGAAAAGCAGCCCTCGACCGGAGGGCGATTTCCGCGACCACTTTGCCGGTGGCTGGTATGAGATGTTGCCGAACGGTCCGGAACCATGCACTCACAGAGGCGCAAGCTGGGGCAATCACGGAGAGTCCACGTTGTTGCCATGGAGCTACACAGTTCTTCAAGACGATGTTGAGAAGATTGGCGTACGCTTTGAAGTCCGACTGACGCGCATCCCACTGCAGGTAGAAAAGACGATGTGGCTGCGCCGACAGAGCGGCACTCTCACGATCGAAGAAACGATCACCAATTTCGGTGCGCAGACAGTTGAGGCGCTGTGGGGCCAGCATCCCACCCTGGGCTGGCCATTTCTGGACGAAAATTGCCGTATCTATCTACCGACCTGCAGTGCGGCCACGGGAGCGGAAGTCCCCCTCGGTGCGCGTCTCGCCGCCAAACAACGTGGCGATTGGCCGTGGCTGTTGGATGGAAACGGACGGAAGATCGATTTGTCTGCGATGCCCGCGCCAGAAGTAAAAAGTCACGATTTCGTCCGGCTGACGGGCTTTGAGCAGGGCTGGTTTGCCATCGTGAATCCAGAGCTTAAAGTTGGATGGGCGCTCAAGTGGGACGCTAAGAAATTTCCCGTACTGGGCTTCTGGCAGCTTTACCGGGGTGGAAACGGATATCCGTGGTATGGAATGCATTATTTGGCCGCACTGGAGCCGGCGAACGATTTGCCCAGTTTGGCCCGTGCGGTCGAGCGTGGAACCGCAACTATACTGCACCCCGGAGCCACGACGTCTGCGACGTGGGAAGCAACGGCATTTGACCGGCCGCTCGAGGTGCACGAGATTCGAGCGAATGGAGAGGTCCTTTGAAAAGAAGTCTCGTAGATCTGCGGTGGTGGGTCGTCGGCTTGCTGCTGATCGCGACTGTTCTGAATTATGTCGATCGCCAGAGTCTTTCGATTCTCGCGACCACTATTCAACGCGCGTTTGGCATGAGCGACATCTCATACGGGCATGTAGTTTCTGTATTTCTATTTGCGTATTCCGCCGCCTACGCTGTCACTGGGCCCTTTTGCGATAAGCTCGGCGTGCGAGTGAGTATGACCGTTTTGATTGTGGTCTGGTCTCTCGCAGAGTTGATCCCTTTCTTCGCCCATACCACCGTCATGCTGGGCTTTGGACGATTGTTATTGGGCGTGGGCGAGGCGGGTGTATGGGTCGTGGGACCAAAGGTGGTCAGTGAGCTTTTTGCCGCGGAAGATCGAGCGCTGGCGATCGGCATCTATACCGCGGGGGCAACGCTTGGCGCGATGATCGCACCGCCGCTGATCGCTTCCCTTACCAACGCCCTTGGCTGGCGGTCAGTGTTTCTCGCAACCGGCCTCGCCGGCTTGTGCTGGGTTGCACCGTGGCTCCTGCTCTATCGTACGTCGTCTCCATCCTCGCCGTGCCGTGCGAACGCAACGAAAATGCAGTCGGCCTGGCGCGTCATCCTGCAAAGTCGCAATCTATGGTTACTGCTCTTTGCCAGGATGCTGACAGATCCCGTCTGGTATTTCTATCTATTCTGGTATCCAAAGTACCTGAACGATCACAGACATTTGTCTTTGGGCCGGGTAGGGCATACGGTGTGGATCGTATATTTTGCCGCTGACCTGGGATCGGTGCTTGGCGGGTGGATATCCGGACAGGTCATCCGCGCCGGAGTGCGAACCTTGCAAGCACGCCAACTGGTAATGACAGCCGCTGCGGTCCTGTTGCCGTTGAGTCCATTGGTGTATTTTCTATCGTCGTTCCCGGCTGGGTTGATCGTCGCAAGCATCATCGCGTTTGCTCATATGACATGGCTGATCACCTTGTCCGCCGCGTTGGTTGACCTGTTCCCCAGCGAACAAATCGCAACCGCGTTCGGGTTCGTCGCCGCGGGAAGCGGACTCGGTGGACTGTTGTCAACGGAGATCATCGCTCACAGTGTCGCCCACGCAGGATTCATGCCGGCTTTTTTGGCGATGGGATGTCTTCATCCATTGGCGCTGTTCTTGATTTGGAACCTGCGGAAAGGCGGACAGGGAAATATGAACCCATCAACGGTGTATGCATGAGCAGGCAAGCAGTGCTGGCCGCTCTGGAAGAGACCCGATTGATCGCCATTATGCGCGGAGACTTCCGGAATCGTGAAGTTCCGCTGGTCGAGACTCTGCTGGCGGGCGGAGTAACGGTGGTTGAGGTCTCGACAGTTTCGCCAAACTACCAGTCCAGCATCCAGCGTATCGCGAATGCGTTCGCCGGTCGAGTGCACATCGGTGCTGGGACCATTCTCACCGTGCGACATGTTGCAGAGACCGCGGATGCGGGCGCTACGTTCCTTGTTTCGCCGAATATGAAGCCAGACGTTATAGCTGCATCCCGAAAGCATCACATGGCCTCGTTTCCAGGCGCGTACACGCCTACCGAGGTATTACAAGCCATCGAGGAAGGCGCGGATGCGGTCAAGCTGTTTCCGGCAAACGCTCTTGGACCAGGATACGTGAAGGCCCTGCGCGGACCATTGCCTTCTGTGCGCCTGATTCCCACGGGAGGGATCAGCCTGGAAAATATAAACGAATATTTGAATACAGGCGCCTGGGCGGTTGCCGTTGGCTCAGAGTTGGTGCGTGCCGCGGAGGTACAAACCGGCGATTGGGGGCAACTTCAAAAACGCGCTCAAAGCTTTGCACAAGCAGCGAGGAGGTCGCATGGCTGAAGAAACCGCCCTTTTCTGCGTGGACATGGGGACCACGCGAACGCGCGTCTGGCTTACCCGCGGGGCGCAGGTGTATGCACTCCTGGTGCGGGATTTCGGCGTGCGCGATGCCACGCGTGGGCTGAATTTGCAAAGCACGTTGATCGATCTGCTGGATGAAACAGCGATGGTAGCAGGACTGAACGGGAACGGAAACACCAATAGAAAAGTTGCCGCTGCTGGCATGATTAGCTCGGCGCAAGGTCTGCTGGAAGTTCCGCATGTGCTTGCGCCCGCCGGTGCGGACGCGTTGGCCGCCAGCGTCAGAAGAATTTTCCTGGGCCCAAACGACCAATATGAACTCTCCGTGATTCCCGGAGTACGCACCAGAAGCGGAACCAGTACCGTCGCCGAAATTTTGAAATCCGATATTATGCGCGGAGAGGAAACCCTGTGCGTGGGCTTGATAAGCCTTGGACTTCTGCGCCCGGAAGAGGCGGTTTTGAACCTGGGTTCGCATTGGAAATGGATATGGCTGGATGCCAGCGCGCGCGTTGCCAGCAGCCGCACCTTTCTGACCGGTGAAATGATTCATGCCATTCAGTCCCACACGTTGCTGACCTCCGCTCTACCGCAAAAATCGCCAACAGCGCTCGATGAAGAATGGCTGGCACTGGGCGCTGCCGAAGCACGCAGGTCGGGGCTGAGCCGTGCGCTCTTCTGCGTGCGTTTGCTGCAGCAGGCCAACCGCGGAACTGGAGACCAGCGATTGGCATTTCTTTATGGAGCTTTTCTCGAAGTGGAGGCTGAAATGCTGCGAAAGGCAAAAATACTGCAAAACGTGCGGTCGCTCTGCATTGTGGGAACACCCGCATTGGCTGAAGCCTGGAAAGCCCGACTGGATAAGGAAGGCATTACCGCGAATGTCCTCGAAGAGGCGCAACGCGATGCGGCATATCTGGCCGGACTGAGAAAGATTGTCGCTTCCAAGGTCTGCTAACGGTACGTTCGCGAACAGCGTTAACAGATGGATGAGAGGGCCGCAGACACAAGACACAGATTCCGGCACAGGGGCACACCATACAAACAACATTGGGTTCTTAGGAAACGAGGAGAAATGAGGTGTTTCTTGCAAACGCGGCTTGTATTCACGGCTCTGCTGGTCACAATCAGTGTGACGGCGCAACCGGTGCCATCTGGAAGGAAGTGGACACTGCACTCCGGCGCGCTCGAAATGAAGATTGAAGCGAACGGCGGACGGTTTGCATTCTCATTGGCGGGCACGCCGGTGATACCCGCAGATCCATCTGCGGGTATCGTGCTCAACGGCAAGGCAGTGGATATTGAAGCTCGAACGCCATGTGCGTCGGCGCAGTGCACATTCCAGCTCTCCACGCACAGTGGAGACCGCGGAGGATTGTTCGTGTCGTTGACTCCGCATCATGCCGCGTTGCTGTTGAAACCGGACGTGCCTGGCGAGGAAGTGCGCTTTCAGACCGCTGGCGCGGCTCCGGCTTATGGACTTGCGGACCACGCTGTGCTGAACCCCAACTACAACACTGACGTGACGGGTTTTGTGGACGACAGTTTTCTTTCCGGGCAAGGACTGACGCGGTTGGTCAGTAACTTCCTCATTTATCCTCAACAGCGGTTTGCCGCACTGCTGGTTGATCCTACGACGAAAATCGTTCACACCTCGAAAGAACAATTAGTTCAGGGCGTAGCGCACGCTGGGGCCACCGTCAATATGAACTATTACTTTGGGTCGCCGCATGACATCTATGCTGAATATCGACGGACGCGCATCGCCGCAGGGTATCCGGTGCTGCGCCCAAAGTATGAAATGTTTGGCGTCGGATGGGAAGCGTGGGGTGCGTTGGCATGGAAGACAGACCAGTCTTCGGTCAAGGACAGCGTCGATCGCTATCTCTCGCTCGGGTATCCGTTGCAATGGATTGTTATAGGCTCTGGATTCTGGCCAACCGGCGAACGCTTCGAGGCAACTACAAGTTTCGGCATGTTCAATTCATCGAAATATCCTGACCCCAGAGCGCTTATACAACATTTTCATCAAGAGAATCTAAAAGTGTTACTCGGTTTGCGGATTGCTTTTTTACAGGACGGGCCGTATTCCAGAGAAGGCGTTGTGAATCGCTATTTCCTGGTGAAGGACGGGGTTGCTGAAGTCTTTCACGGCAGTTGGCCAAAGGGCCCCTATTACCTGCTGGATGCGCACAATCCAAAGGCCCTGAACTGGTACATGAATCTCGTGAAGCTCTGGCAGAATTTTGGCGTGGATGGATTCAAGGAAGATTATTACGGTTTTGGCGGTTTTGGATTGCGTGACGATAAAGTGGACCCTACGAACACGCGCCTGATGGCGGAAGGGGCGGATGTTATCGAGCGCAATGGCTATCTTTCCTCAAACGGCGACTTGCACCGCATCAATGACTTCAACTATGACCAGAATCAGGATCGTGGCCCTGTAAATGCGCTTGCATTCGCATATTCAGGGTTCCCTCTGGTGTATCCAGATGTTGTAGGCGGCACTTTCAATGAAGACCACTTCTCAGTGAAGCGCACGCACCGAATGGAGATGTACATGATGCGCAACGCGCAGTGGGCGGCATTGCATAGCTCCATGGGCATGGGAGAGCCACCCTGGTCATTTGAAAAGCAGGTTGGCGACGTGATGCTTGCCGCCGCACGACTTCATGCTCGTCTGCAACCTTATATATACAGCCAGGCGGTTCGATTTTCCCAGGATGGCTATCCGTGGGCGATGACACCGCTGCCCATCGCATTTCCTGACGACAAGTCGACCCTGGGCCGTGAAAACGCCACCGTTCGCGGGTATGAATGGATGATCGGAGATGCGTTGCTGGCAACACCTCTTTATGGGAACGACTACGCAGAGGCGACGACGAGGGACATCTATCTTCCTGCGGGAAACTGGATGGACATCGATACTGGAGAAATATATCGAGGGCCGAGAATGCTGAAAGACTTCGGCCTGCCGCCAGGCAAGACGCCGTTGTTCGTGGGCGGCTCGGGCATTCTGATCGAAAAGGAAAATAAGACGCTGATGGCTTGTATTTATCCTGTAAAGAAGCGTGGTCAGGAATTTTTTTCTTTATCCTCTCCAGAGAACAGCGTGAAAATCACGGTTTTTGTCCGTAACTGGAAACAAGTCCATGCGATCGATATAGCAACGCGCCGTTCTTTGCAAGGTCAATGGAAAAACCACGCATACACTTTTGCGATTGAAAAGGGACACGCATATCAAGTTCATTCGGAGGGAAGATGAAGAATGAAGGAAATCCATCGACTGTGAGCCTGCTTTGCTCTGGTCAATGTGTACAACCACCGCAAACGGCTGCTTACTCAGAAGGCATAGTGTGCCCGGAGCCTGCAAGGGCCTTACGAAACTCCGGGATTGACCTACAGTGCCAACGCTTTCAGGCATATGTTTGTTGCATGCAGCCTGCGGGTCGATGCATACTCTCTGCCGTCGTCAAATCAAGAATCCGTGCGGCCTGACCAGCCGCGATATCGAAACTCACGGATACGGCAGTCATAGGTAGGTTAGTGGTAAAGGTTTACGTAATGGTTCATCGTTAGTCCCGCCAGCGACGCGCAATCAGCGCGCCACCATCGATGACATACGTCCCACCTGTGATAAAGGAAGATTCATCGGATGCTAGAAAGAGGGCCAGCTTGGCTACATCTTCCGGAGTTCCCAATCGGCCTAGTGGATGCCGTTTGATGTTGTTTATCCTCGCTTGTTCTGGATCAGGCGTGCCATGAAAAGAGGCTTGTAGCATGGGGGTGTCGATCGATGCTGGACAGATGCAATTCACACGAATTCCGTTCTCCGCCTGTTCCAGTGCAAGAGTGCGCGTAAAAGAAATGACAGCGCCCTTGGATGCAGCGTATGCTGCCATTCCCGGAGCACCAACAATCCCGGTAATTGAAGCATTGTTTACGATGACACCGCTCTTGTGAGTGATCATGCTGGGCAATACAGCGCGGCAGCAGTAGAAAAGACCTTTGGTGTTAACTGCAAGCACACGGTCGAGTTCTCCATCTGTAATATCGACAACGCTAGAGAACGACGTGATAGCAGCATTGTTGTAAAGAATATCTATCCTTCCAAATCTATCTTCTACTTGACGAGTTACATTTATCGCCTCCGCCGAACTAGAAATATCCAATGGAATCGCAAGAGATCGACCTCCAGCAGAGGTAATAATTCTCACTGTTTCTTCTGCAGCATTGCACCTGAGATCGGTCGCAATGACCTGTGCGCCTTCCTGTGCAAAGAGCAGTGCAGATGAACGTCCAATACCGCCACCCGCGCCTGTCACTATGGCGATCTTGTCCTTCAGGCGCATAGTAAGCCTGAACTCAAAGAGGTTTGCGATGTGGTACTTTCAACTTCAGATGGAGGTGCTGTACTCATCTTCGAAGGGCCTCGGTGTATGTTTTGGATCCTACATTTAGATGTAGGCAACTGTAGCAATGGGTGCCTCGCAATGTCAAGTGTGATATGTTAGATTTTTAGTTTCATGCATTAACGAAATGCGCTATGATGTCTCAGGAGTTCACATCGGTGAAAATTACGAAGGTAAAGAGGGAACGCGCCAGCGATGCGGTGATTCACATTCTCCGCGAGAGCATTCTTGATCAGACTTTTTCACCAGGGGAAAGACTCGACGTCAAAATGCTTGCCAGCAAGCTCGACGTAAGCTTGACTCCCGTGAAGGATGCCATCAACAGGCTCGTAGTTGAAGGACTGATCGAACTTCGGCCCCGTAGCGGTACGTTTGTGTCCTCTCTTTCCCCTAAGGACATTGAGGAGACTTTAGCTGTGAGGCGCGCACTCGAGTGCCTGGCAGCGGAGACCGTGATTAAAAATATTACGGATGAAGACCTCGCGGATTTTAAGGACTTAGTCGAGGCACTCGGGTGTCCAGTGGAAAGCGAGCGGGATCGCCAACAGCATGAGCGCAGGAATTATGAATTTCACCAGCGTTTCGTGGAGCTTTCCGGAAATAGCAGAATCGTTGAGATATATCACAAATTGAATGCGCATATCAAGATCGCGCGCGTGCATTACGCCAGCGACAGTTGGGCACAACGTCTACGAGCTGAACAAGCTGAACATCGCAAAATTCTCGATGGTTTAGAGAAGCGTAACATTCGAACGTTGCAACGAGCTTTGGGCGAGCACATTACCCGCGCAACAGCGGCCTTGGTGAACGATCTGAAACGAAAAGCGCGGGCTAAAAAGGAGGAATAATTTTGTCCGGTTCCCAGATCAGGAAATTGGAGTCGTGGGCCGTTTGCATCCCTCGCGACTACGCTTCAGATCGCGGGAGCGCGGGCTCTCCAGCCAGCCTTATCAACGCGGACTGTAAGTATTCCCGCGCAGAAAACTATGGCACGGTTTACTCGCGGTTCATTGAAACTACCCTGATAAGAGTCACGACAGAGGACGGCGTATCCGGATGGGGCGAGGCGCAGGCCCCAGTCGCACCGGAAATCGCTCAAAGCGTCGTCACACATCTGTTGGGCCCTTTACTTCTCGGCCAAGACGTCAGCTCTCCCGTGCGCATTCGGAACATGCTTTATGATGCGATGCGAGTTCGTGGTCACAGTGGAGGCTTCTACATCGATGCGCTCTCTTCCATCGACTGCGCTCTTTGGGACATACTCGGCAAACGCTGTGGTCATCCGATCTACCGCTTATTAGGCGGCCCTGTGCATGAATGCTTGCCCATATATATATCTGGACTGCCCGGAAAAACGATTGAAGAACAATTGGCCAAAGCAGAGGGGTATGTGCAAGCAGGAGTGCGTGCCTTTAAAGTCTTTATGACTGCCAAGCCATCCGACTGTTTGTCTCTGGTGGAAGGTCTTCGTCGACGCTTTTCAGATGCAATCGAAATATTTGTCGATGCTCTATGGCGGCTTGATGTGACTGCTGCAATCAGATTTGCAAAGGCCCTGGCAGCTTACGAGGTCGGCTGGCTTGAGGCGCCACTCATTCCAGAAGACGTGGAGGGTCATCGACGTCTGGCGCAGCATTCTCCAATCCGAATTGCACTCGGAGAAAGTTATCGCACCACCCATGAAATTCTTCCATTCCTTGAGGCCAGAGCTGTACAGGTGCTTCAACCGGATCTCGGACGCAGCGGCATCACGGAAGGCATGAGGATTGCGTCGCTCTCGGCTTCGTTTCACGTTTCCATCGCCCCTCATGTCAGCATTAGTCTCGGACCGCAGATTGCCACAGCAATACACTGCGCAGCTGCATGGCCAAATCTGATGTATGTGGAGTGCAATCCTTCGGTTTTCCAAATCGCGAATCGTTTTCAGACATCCAGTTTTCTACTGTCGGACGGAATGCTATCCCTCCCAATCGGTCCCGGGCTGGGAGTGGAACTTATTGACGGTTCTCTTGCCGAATATTCAACCATTCATGTTTTTGAATGACCTAGTCTCCAACCATCGCGGGTGTTTAGGAGGTAAAACGTGCAATACCTTAAAGGCATAATTCCGATTGTCAATACTACATTTCGTGAAGACGGGAGCCTCGATCTCGATAGCCAGCGCAGATTGGTGCAACACCTGATCGGCCAGGGAGTGCATGCCATCGCGCTGTTCGGGAATGCCGGTGAAGGGTATGCGCTTATGGAATCGGAGCGCGATGAACTCATGAGTGCGATTATCAGGGAAATCCGGGGTAAAGTTCCCGTTGTTGTCAGCACCGGTCACAGTGGAACAGATGCCGCTATTCAGATCAGCCGTGCAGCGGAAATTGCTGGCGCCGACGCCCTCATGATTCTGCCGCCATCTTTTCTTAAACCTGATTCCCAAAGCATCTTTACTTACTTTGCGGCCATTTCCAATGCCGTTCGCATTCCGATTATGGTGCAGGATGCGCCTCTTATGACCCAGGTCAGCATGCCGTCATCGCTGATAGCGCGCATGGGACGCGAACTTGAGCATATCGAGTATGCAAAGATCGAGGCCCCTCCCACCGCGCCTAAGATCACCGAACTTGTTACCGAAGCTGATGGTTCAATTGCCGCATTCGGTGGACTAAACGGAAATTTCTTAATCGAGGAATTAGACCGAGGGTCACAAGGAATCATGCCAGGTAGCGATTTGTGTGCAGCATTTGTCCATATCTGGGATCTTTACCAGAATGGGGACCGCGTCGCGGCGCGTGCCGAATTCCGAAGATATCTCCCTCTGATTCGCTACGAACTTCAGCCCGGTCTGGGCGTTTCAGTCATGAAACACAACCTCGCCGCCCAAGGAGTGATTGCCTGCGCCCGCGTGCGACACCCAACACGGACTCTGGATGCTATAGGAATAAGAGAAATATCAGAGTTACGTTCCGAGATAACGACGAACATTGGCAGTGTTTGATCTTACACCTGCTGTAATTGTTTAGGGAGGGTGGATTCAAGGTACCAGGGCAATCGCATGAACGTCATCTGAGTCCAAGAAGCTCGGCGCGGTAGATGTCGGAGGTGGCGGCGATGAGCCTTCTTGCTTTGATGCCGCCTTTTCGCTTGATT
>JAJYSL010000109.1 GCA_021793595.1 Acidobacteriota bacterium | reverse complement strand
CTGTGCGATTGCGGCATCGACTGCCAGAATACAGCGTCATCGGTTCGCGAAGACACTTCCATCATCGTAAATTCGCTCCCATACCATAAAATCAAGTATGGCCACCGCGCACGCCGCCGCATCTCCAGATGCTGACAAGCAGCAACTCGCCGAGACCTTCGAGATGTTGCTCGCGACCGTGCGCCGCAACCGGCCCTCCGACGATATTGGCATCATCCAGCAGGCATACGATTTTTGCCTGAAGCACCACGCCGGTCAACGGCGGGCTTCCGGCGACCCGTTCGCCCTGCACCCTCTCGAGGTCGCTCGTGTTTTAGCCGAGATGAAGCTGGACTCCACCGCGATTGCCGCCGGCCTGCTGCATGACGCAGTCGAAGACACCCCGGTGACCAGCCGGCAAGTTGCAGAAATCTTCGGCGAGCAAGTCGCCCACATCGTCGATGGTGTTACCAAAATCGACAAAATCCAGTTTGCCAACAGGGAAGACCGCCAGGCGGAAAACGTCCGCAAGATGCTGCTGGCCATGGTCTCCGATGTTCGTGTCGTGCTCATCAAGCTTGCCGATCGTCTCCACAATATGCGCACGCTGGAGCACTTGCAGCCGGAACGTCAGCAAGCCATCGCGCGCGAGACCCTCGACATTTACGCGCCGCTCGCGCACCGCCTCGGCATGGGCAAACTTCGCAGTGAGCTGGAAGATCTGTCCTTCCAGTATGTCGATCCCGTCGGCCACGACCAGATCAGCTCCGCTGTAGAAGCGCACCGGCAACAGGGCGAGCAATTTCTCCGAGAAATCGACGCCATCCTGCGCGAACGTTTTCAGGAACACAACATCACCGCGCGGGTGGATTGGCGCATCAAGCGCCTCTATTCCATCTATCAAAAATTGCAGCGCCAGCGCATCACCGTTGATCAGGTGTACGATCTGCTGGCTGTCCGCGTGATCACGCAAACCGTACAGGATTGCTATGCCGTTTTCGGTCTGATTCACAGCATTTGGCGCCCTGTTCCCGGCCGCATCAAGGACTTCATTGCGATGCCGCGACCGAACCTCTATCAATCGCTGCACACCACCGTGATGGCCGATGGAGGGCACCAATTTGAGGTCCAGATTCGCACCGAAGAGATGCATCGAGTCGCCGAGGAAGGCATCGCCGCACATTGGAAGTACAAAGCCGGCGGCTCGCCGGTAAACGCAAAAGACGAGCAGCGTCTCGCCTGGGTCCGGCAGATTGTCGAGTGGCAGCGCGACATGACGGACCCCAACGAATTTCTTTCCACGCTCAAAATCGATCTGTATCCGGAAGAGGTCTACACTTTCACGCCGAAGGGCAAGGTGGTGGTTCTTCCCAAAGAATCCACTCCCATCGATTTCGCCTACAGCATTCATACCGAGGTTGGAAACACCTGCACCGGCGCGAAAGTGAATGGTCGCATGGTGCCGCTCAAGACGCGTTTGCGCAATGGCGACATCGTGGAAATTCTGACGCAGAACGGTCACACGCCCAGCCGCGACTGGCTGACATTTGTCAAAAGTACCCGCGCGCGCAATAAAATCAAGCACTGGTTGAATGAGCACCAGCGCGAACGCGCCATTGAAATTGGCCGCAAGCTGCTGGACCGCGAGGCCCGCAAATATAAAATCTCGATCTCCCACCTCACCGAAGCGGACCATACCAGGGCGGCTACGGAGTATGGCCTTGCGAACCCGGTCGATCTGCTGGCGGGCATAGGCTTTGGCAAGTTTTCAGCTCGCCAGGCGCTCAATCGGCTGGTTCCAGGCTCCACCAGCACCCAGCAACCGGAGGCGGAATCCACGCCGGGGATGTCGGACGCCGTCAAGCGCGTCTACTTCGGCAAAGGTTCCGACTCCCTGACCGTCGAGGGGCAGAACGACCTGCTCGTATATCGCGCCCGTTGTTGCAACCCGATTCGCGGCGAAGAAATCGTTGGCTACGTCACCCGCGGCAAAGGCGTCGCCGTGCATGCTCGCAGTTGCCCCAACGTGCAGAATCTTCTCTATGAGTCCGATCGCAGGATTGCTGTGGAGTGGGCGCGCATGCAGGGAGAAGAAGGCTCCGCCCAGCGCGCAACCTATCCCGTCAAGTTGACGGTCTATTGCGATGATCGTGCTGGAATGCTGCGCGAAATGACGGCCGTCATTTCAGACGACGGAACCAATATCCGCGCCGTCGATACCAAGGCGGGCACGGACGAGGAAGCCATCGTGGAGTTTGTCGTCGATGCCTATGACGTAGGCCACCTGCTTCGCCTGATGAACGGCCTTCGCCGAGTCCCCGGAGTTCGCGACGTCCAGCGCCAGCAAAAAGTGTAGAGCGGATTTAGACCAAATATCTGAGCATTTCTGGCATAAGCTGCCCTATCGTGCGACCGAGGCTGGTCCTTCGCTCGTCGTCACGCTCGTCAGCGCGCAGCCATTCATGGTCTGTTTGAACTTGAAGTATGGATGGAAGAACAGCGCCGCTCGCGCATCGCCGTTGCCCTCGACAAGTTCGGGTAGCCACACGCCATCTGGATACCGCTGCTGCTGCGCATGAATCCAGAATCCCTTATGCAGGTTTGCCAGCAGTCCTCCGCCAATCTTTACATCATGGTCCAGACGAGCATTCAAGTCCACCAGTTCGCCCGTGGCTTCGTCCACCTGAATCGTTCCCGACATATTATGCAGAAATGTCTCCTCGACGCCTTTGGGATGCACGTCGGGATCGCCGCTCAAATCGTATGCCAGAGTGGAACGCCCCCCGCGATCGATCCGATGCCCGTTCGTATACCGCAGCATATGCAATAGCATATCGATCTGCTTCCCGTTGTCCGCGTCTCGCTTGGCGATGTATTTCAGATCCGAATCCTTCTGGATCTCCTTCTGCACCCGGCCCGATTCTTTCTTGCTCTGGTCTGCATTGAGCGGCTTGCCATCTCTCCCGGTCAGCTTGTCAATCTCCTCGCCATTGACGAAAAACATATCGTATTGCCGAACATGACGCTGCTTTACAGCGCCATTCTTGTCGGTGTTGTCTTCTTCCCGGACTGTTTTGCAGACGTACCGCTCCTGCTCCGCCTCGGATTGCTTCAGATTGTTCAAGACACGCTGTTTGAGCTCAACGGACGATGGTAAAGGCGCGTTCCAGTCGATGGTTGTTGCGGTTGCGTGGGAGGGTTTTGCTGCGTGCGGCGCAGCCGGTTTAGAGTTCGCTTGAACCCATCCCTTTGTCCCGGAAGCAGAAAGCGCCCAGGCTCCAGCCAGCACTACCAGCCCTGCGCACAACGAACGCCTCATGTCCACTACCCTCAAGCCATTAGACTGTGCGCGTGAATTCTGGTCATAGGATCAGGTAGACAGGCCGAATTCCAGTACCCACGTGAATTAGCTGCGACGGCCGGGGGTACAATCTCCGGTATGAATCCGCCAAAAACAGCCATCGAAACTGCGAAAGCTCCCGCAGCCATCGGTCCATATTCCCAAGCCATTCGCATCGGTAACTTGGTCTTTACGTCGGGACAGATCGCTCTCGATCCTGTGACCGGGCAACTGGTTGGCGGTGGCATTGAAGCCCAGACCCGTCGCGTGCTGCAAAATCTGGAAGCCGTACTTGCCGCCGCCGGGCTGGATTTCTCCAGCGTAGTCAAGACGACGGTGTTCCTCAAGGATATGAATCATTTCCCCGCAATGAACGCCATCTATGCGGAGTATTTTCAGGCAAAAGGCATCGCACCCCCAGCACGTTCGACGGTGGAGGTGAGTCGGCTTCCCAAGGATGCGCTGGTGGAGATTGACACCATTGCAAGCTGACACGAAGCCGCGATTATGCCGCGCCTGCTACGTCAGCATGATTCGGTCGAATCGCTGGCGGACTTGCGGGCACTCATTCGTTGCCAGAAACACGAAAGGGCGGAGGAATCTCCTCCGCCCTTCGCGATAAACCTAGCGCTCGCTTACAGCGGCTGAACGTCAGCTGCCTGCCAGCCCTTCGGTCCCTTCACAACGTTGAACTGCACGGCCTGGCCCTCTTGCAAACTCTTAAATCCGTTTGAATTGATCGCAGAGTAATGCACGAAAACATCCTCACCATTTTGGCGCGAAATAAAGCCGAAGCCTTTCGCGTCGTTGAACCATTTCACTGTTCCTTGTTCCATTTGAATCTTACTTCCTAATCGTTTTGAATTTACGTTGAAGGGAATCGGAGCGACTACAAGCAGAAACTTGCACTTTTGGGCAAAGTCTACAACTGCCCGGTTCTATTCGGACGCAGTTGTAGTGTAGCAGATTCTGGTCAAATGCAAGAAAAAAATGCACGTTAGCGGCCCATCTCAGAATTGCCCACTTCTAGGTGCATCCGGCTCCCGCGAATCTCCTCCACGGAGTGCGTTATGCTGTCGAATACATGCTATTTGAAGGGGACTCGCTCGACTGGCTCGAAACCGTGCTTCCCGTTCTGGCGGAGGGTTTCTCCTCGCTGCCGACCGGCCCCTCCCCGCAGCTCGATCAGGCCGCCATGGTCGAGGTCCTGCGGGAAACGGCGGTTCGACTGCGGCAGAACTATCCGTATTTTCATCCGCTCTATGCTGGACAGATGCTCAAGCCTCCCCATCCCATTGCGCGAGCCGCCTACGCGCTGGCAATGCGGATCAATCCCAACAATCATGCTCTCGACGGCGGCCGTGCCAGTTCTCAAATGGAAATCGAGGCGGTGCGCGCCCTCGCGGCGATGTTCGGTTGGACAGCCCACCTTGGCCACCTCACCAGCGGCGGTACCTTCGCCAATCTTGAAGCGCTTTGGGTCGCGGGACAACTCCATCCCAACAAAACGATCCTCGCCTCCGACCAGGCGCATTACACGCATCAACGCATCAGCGGGGTTTTGCAGTTGCCATTCGCATCCGTGGCCAGCGACGCGCGGGGAAGGATGTGCTTGGAGGCGCTCGAAGCTGCGCTCCAACAAGGCAATGTCGGCACAGTAGTCGTCACCGTTGGAACCACCGCCCTCGGTGCCATCGATCCATTGCCGGAAATCCTCGCGCTGCGCGAGCGGTATGGCTTCCGCGTTCATGTGGACGCCGCCTATGGGGGGTATTTCACGCTGGCGCCGAACTTAGACGCAGAGTCTGTTGCCGCCTATGCGGCGCTGCCCGCAGTCGACTCCATCGTGATCGACCCGCACAAGCACGGCCTGCAACCCTATGGATGCGGCTGCATTCTCTTTCGCGATCCATCCGTAGGCCGCTTGTACCAACATGATTCGCCCTATACCTACTTCAGCTCGGACGAACTGCATCTGGGTGAAATTACGCTCGAGTGTTCCCGCGCCGGCGCGGCCGCTGTAGCCCTCTGGGCGACCCAGCGGGCATTGCCGCTGACCCGCGACGGCGAATTCGCCCGAATGCTGGAATCCTGCCGTGCGGCGGCCCTCGAACTCCACTGGCGGCTCAGCACTTCAGATTCGTTCATTGCGCCCATGCGTCCCCAGTTGGATATCGTTGTCTGGGCGGTACCCGGCGCGACAGTCGAGGAGAGCTCCACCGGTGCCCGTGCGGTCTTCGACGCGGCCGCGCGAAGAGACCTGCACCTCGCTTTGGTGCATCTCCCACGGAGATTCTTCGCGCCCGATACCTGGCCAGCGCCGAATCTGACGCCGCAGGATTCCGCCCAGGTGACTTGTCTCCGTTCCGTGCTCATGAAGCCCGAGCATCTGGCCTGGATCGACCCAATTTGGGACCGGCTGGCCGCCGCTGCGCAGGAGGTAGTACCGCGATGAGTCCTTGCGAGGGACGCACGTCGCCATGAGTTGCGCATCTTTGCACCACGGAAGACTATTTTCCCGGAACCAAAGTGCGACGGCTGATAAGATTCCATGTAGACGATCTTGCCCAGACGGCATCCAATGTCCCATGCAGAAACGTATTTTCCACGTGAGTGGGGTTTGTTGTCGCGGTATCAGGTTCGATGGCGATTCGTTATCTCCGCTGCGGAGAACAAGAAACGAAACTCTATCCCCTTGAGAAACAGAGGTTTATGGCAATCAGCAGCCAGGAAGTCCTGGATTCAGGCTCATCTTATAGCGATTGGAAACGGTTTCAGATCGCGTATTTTTCAATGGAAATTGCCGTTGCTCCGGATATCCCCACCTACAGCGGCGGTCTCGGCGTGCTGGCGGGAGATACCCTGCGGTCGGCGGCGGATACTGCTCTGCCCCTGATCGCGGTGACGCTGGTACATCGTAAAGGATATTTCCGGCAGCATTTAACCGCGGACGGAATGCAGACCGAGGAAGACCAGCCTTGGAATCCGGAAGCTATGCTGCAGCCGCTGGCGCCGGTCGCCGCCATCACCATTCAGGGCCGCCCGGTGATGGTTCGCGCCTGGCGCAAAGACATCGTTGGCGTTGACGGTCATATCGTCCCGGTAATTTTTCTGGATACGGACCTGGATACCAACGATGCGTGGGACCGCCAGCTTACCGACCATCTGTACGGCGGCGATACCTTCTACCGGCTCTGCCAGGAAACGGTCCTCGGAATGGGCGGGGTTGCTATTCTTGCAGCACTGGGCTGCCAGCCTGCTGTCTACCATATGAACGAAGGCCATGCCTCGTTGCTGACCATCGGCCTTCTGGAAGAACAAGTGAGCGACCGCCATCTGCTCGACGCCGCCGAGGCGGATTTGGACTCGGTGCGCTCCCATTGCGTCTTCACCACGCACACTCCAGTGCCCGCCGGTCATGACCGCTTTTCCCTCGATCAGGCCCGCCAGGTCCTGGGCGACGAACGAACCCAGGCGCTGGAAAAATTTGGCTGCTGTCATGACGGCATGTTGAATATGACCTATGTTGCGCTGCGCTTCTCTCGCTACGTCAACGGGGTGGCCATGCAGCACGGCCGCGTATCGAAGGAAATGTTTCCTGAATACAATGTCCATGCGATTACCAACGGCGTGCATGCGGCCACCTGGATACAGCCTGCCATGCAGGTCCTGCTCGATGAAAAAGTTCCCAGCTGGCGGCGCGACAATCTCTATCTCCGCTTCGCCATTGGCATCGCACCCAATGAGATCCGCAGTCGTCATTCTGAAGCCAAGCGACAGCTCATTTCTACCGTCGCCGAGCGCACCGGAGTTTCGCTGCAACAAGACCGCTTCACCCTTGCGTTTGCCCGTCGCGCCGCCGCATATAAGCGTGCCGACATGCTGTTTGCCGATTCGTCTCGCTTGGCGCGATTGGCGGAAGAGTTTGGCGGAATCCAGATTGTGTTTGCCGGCAAAGCCCATCCCCACGACGATCTGGGGAAGAACATCATTCACCATGTCATCGAAGCCAGCGCCCAACTCAATTCCGACTGGCTTCGCATCGTCTATCTTGAAAATTATGAGTGGGAACTTGGCGCCATTCTCACCGGCGGTGCGGATCTTTGGCTGAACACCCCGCGGCGCCCCTATGAGGCTTCCGGTACCAGCGGGATGAAGGCCGCCATGAACGGCGTCCCCAGCCTGAGCACGCTCGACGGCTGGTGGATTGAAGGTTGCATTGAAGGCGCCACCGGCTGGGCAATTGCCGATCGCGACGACGAAACCCAGGAGGCTGAATCCCTCTACGAGAAACTCGAGAACGAAATTCTTCCGCTTTACTATCGTTATCCCGACAAATGGGCAGAGATCATGCGTATGTCCATGGCCATCAACGGCTCCTTCTTCAATACCCACCGGATGCTCTACCAGTACGTCACCAATGCCTACTTCCCAGGGGACGCACCCCTGCTGCGGAAGTTCCAACCCGAACTCGTCTTCACCCGCTGATCTCATCGAAAGGTTGGTCGCACGCGAGGTTCCGCAGATGGAAGGCCCTCCGACGGCGTACACGGCAACTCAGATCTCTGGTCGTTTCGACATCGCGGTCCGCCAATCGGGAGCAACCGGCCTGTTCCAGTACGCGTTGTTCGACTATTTCCCCGTATGCCCAGTAGGATGATGGCGAAGAACAAGCAACCTTCCCCTGTGCACAGTATGGAACTTTGGACGGTGCGAAAGCCGGCGATTTTTAATCCAGGTCAATGAATGAAAACACTCATCGTATCGCTCATTTTCTTATGGACGGTAGTTCCGTCGGAAGCGCAAATTGCGGTGCTAGCAGGAGTCGCACAGGGACGGACGCAAACCGACGGCATTCTTCAGTCCATTGAAAATGGAGACATCCAGTCTGCCGGAGATCATTACCTGGTGACAAGAAAAGACAGTCGCTTGCCGGTGGAAATGATCTTCAAGTCCTGTCAGGGTGTTGGCATCCATCGCGAACTCAACCAATGGTGGGTTTTACCGATCCGTGCGGCCGGCAGTCAGATTGAAGTCAACACCAATCTTTGGGTACTGCCTGAAAATCCACTCTCCCCGGAAAATTCCTGGTACATCAAACTGCAAAGTGGGGAATCGATTGTCGCCCGGCTTGACGATGTCTTGACCGTCCGCGTAAGCGGCGACAAATTTGAACTGTATAAATCGGAAGCACGCCCCCACAGCGATGCCTTTAACAATCGTTATTCTTTCCACATCAACGATGGGGAGGCGCTTGAAAACGCCTTAACCGGTTTTTACTGGGGAACCATGTTGCCGTCGGTCGTCGAAAAGACGAAGGCGAAGAACTATCCCTATCACGACGGGTATGTGGTCAGCACGCTGAATCCAAAATCCTATGCCGGCACCTATCCGGATGTCGATCATGAATTCCAGATCAAAGGCCGCCTTGCCATGGGATCTGCGGTCGATCTGGACATTGTCCGGCGCATGATTGCACTTCAGTTCAAGGTCATGAACGACGATCCCGAAAAGCTATATCGCATTCCCTGCTCCATACAGCCTTCCGGCCTGCGCGAATACTACGTTCGCCGAAACAGCCAGGACAAGCGGGAAAATGCCGAAATGTTTCTGTTGACGGGCAATATTGAAGTGTTGGAAGAGTCCTGGCGCTATTATCAGGCCACGAAAGACACTGCCTGGCTTCGCAGGAATATCGTCAATCTGGAAAATGCCGCTTCTGAGACCATTGCGAACACGGACCAGTACGGACGTGTATGGTCCGATGTTTATTACGAAGATCAGGTGATCAAAGATGGGCGCGTAACCCAGGCAGGAGCATTCGCTGCCCATACATTTGGCCTGCTGGCCGACACGGAAAATATTTTAGGCCGGAAAGACAAGTCCATGTACTACTCCGGCTACTCAAAGAAGATAGCCGCCGCGTTGGTCAAGCCTCTTCCGATGGGATTTTGGGATGAAAAAAATCAGCGATTCATCGATTGGGTCGATCGCAACGGTCAAGTTCACGATCACATTCATCTATTGTCCAATGAACTTCCAGTCCTCTTCGGGTATGCATCGGATGCGCAGGCCAATGCGGTGCGGCGTCTGATCGATGCAAATTTCGCATCCTTTGAGCGATTTCCCAGTTTCCTCGCGGCCGACATTGCCGGCTATACCAAATCGGAGATTGGGAGCGGGGGCCCGTACGATCTGAGCGCCGCCGGCAGGTATTGGTATTGGGACGCGGCTTTCTGGGCATCACGCAATCGGAACGACATACTCCTGAATCAACTCAAGGCGGTGGCCCATGAAGCGGCGCAAACCGATTACTTCATGGGCGAACGATACGACATGGACTACGTCTATTATGTGGATGGAAAGAACTGGCATGGAGCTGAAAAGTATTACGAATATCCATGCGTGTACGCCTCGGTACTCATTGCCGACGTATTAGGTTTCACTACTCCTGTCGACGCCGATGTGTCCATCCATCCGCACCTCAACGGCTATGGCAGCGTGGAGTTCGGGATTCCCCGGTACGACGTGAAATATACATATGGCGCCAAGGGGTTTGTGCTGAAGAACCTTGCCGGTAAAGAGCGGCGCTTCAGCGTTGATCTGTCCGCTCTCTACTTCGGCACAACGCAATATAAACTCGCGCGGAAGTCAAACCATAAAATTGTGGGGACAAGATCGACGATTGAACTGTCTTCACAGGAAGAAGCCACTTGGATTCCCATCAATGGGAGCAAGGCGCCCCAACCGACGAGCGGTCAATAGCCTGCCGGATTTGCCCCGTCCAGCGGATGGAGTGTATGCCCACGGTGGAATCCGGCCCGCCGCTCACGTATACTGATCGAAGCCGTAAAATTGCTTTTTTCGATTGGAAACACCATGCCGAAACTGAAGACGCACAAAGGTGCGGCCAAGCGCTTTAAGAAGACCGGAAGCGGTCGAGTGAAGCGCGGCCAGGCCTTCATGCGGCACATCCTTACCTCGAAGGCAACCAAGACCAAGCGGCACCTAGCCGCCTCTGCCATGGTCTCGGATGCCGACCTGCCCAAGGTGTTGCGCATGATCCCGTACGCATGATCGGCTCGCCGCGGCGAGCAGGGCCCGCACGCGTTCGAGGCCCCCGGAACTGACCCTTCCGCGACAGATCAGAGTAAGAAGCGAGTGAAGAGGTATTTAGCGCAGGCTTTCATGACTGCGAATCCTGCCTCCAGCCGCACAACGAAACGCAAAAAGGAGAACCAACCATGCCTCGCGTCAAACGTGGCAATAAACGCAAAGAGTATCGCAAGAAGATTCTGAAGCGTGCCAGCGGCTATTTCCTCACAAAGTCCAAGCTGTATCAGGCTGCGGAAGAGGCAGTCGAGCGAGGGCTGAAGTTTGCCTACCGCGGCCGCCGCGAAAAGAAGCGTCAATTCCGTTCGCTGTGGATCGTCCGCATCGGCGCAGCCGCCAAACTGAATGGCATCAGCTATTCGCAACTGATCCACGGGCTGAAGCTGGCCGGCATCGAGCTGGACCGCAAGGTCTTGGCCGACATCGCCGCCAAGGATCCCGCAGGGTTTACTGCGTTGGCGACCCAGGCAAAGACCGCACTCGGCAGCGCGGCCGCATAAGCCCAGCAAAACCTGTTCGAATGCAAATAAGGCACTCCTTCAGGAGTGCCTTATTTCTTTGGATGTAACGCCAGCGAAACACCAGAAAAAATCGCGATCAGCGCAATCGTGCACTGCGAGATGACGCAGTAGAGGCACCAGACCTGCAGAATGGAATCTTCCACGTGGGAAAGATATAGCGCGAAGCCCAGGCCGATCAGCACCAGCGCCAGCGTCCAACCTCGCCTCCACAGCAGGGCCAGCAGCCCAATCAGCAGATATCCGGCAATTCCAACGGCCGCAACCGGCACACCATGAATCGTCGAATACGAACTATGATTCACGATGCCGCAATCCCAACGCGCATTGATGTCGCATGGCTCCACTTTGTTCGAATAATGCACCTGCAGCGCCAGCGCTGATACCACGGCGCCTAGAATGGACAACGATACGATCAGTATTCTCAATGTTTTCTGCACGCCTTTATTGAACCACAGCGTCGATGGATTCCAAACCGGCAGGTTCGCCCCGACAGAACCGCCGTCCAGAAAATCGATATTTTCCTCTTTCTCATTTATCCTCAAAGGCAATGTCTTCTACGCAAATGCCTGCTTTAAAAAGCCACGAGCCGAATGAACTCGACGGAGCTTCCCTGGCGGATATTTCTCGGTTTTGCGTTGTACACTACTCTCGGGCTTCTTCAACTCGATGAAAGTCAGGGATGTTATCCAGCGGGTAATGCAAGATGGTTGGTATCAGGTGGGACAAAAGGGTAGCCATCGGCAATTCAAGCATCCTGAAAAGCCTGGAAAAGTAACCATTGCCGGCCATCCATCGCAAGACATGGCCACAGGCACGTTCCATAACATTCTGAAGCAGGCAGGTCTCAAATGAAGCAATATGCGGTTGTTTTCGAGAAGACATCTACCGGCTGGAGCGCCTACGCGCCCGATCTGCCGGGTCTTGGCGTCGCGAGCAAGACTTATGCTGAAACTGAGCAATTGATCCGCGAAGGCATAGAGTTTCACATTGAAGGGTTGCGCGCGGATGGAGAGCCCGTTCCCGAACCAACGACGCGCGTGAGCGAAATACCTGTTTCGGCATAGTTGAATAATTCCAACGAGCAAGCACATTGCTCTGCGGAAAGCGCATTCTGTATCCCTTGACTCGAAAGACCTCACACCAACAAAAAAATAAATGCCGATCCGACACGAGCTCAAATCATTATCGACCGAAGATATTGTTCAATACTTTGCAACGCTTCAAGATGAATTCAATAAAGATGCGGAATCCGTCAAAGAAGAGAATTCTCACGAAGCACTCGAAGCATTGCGTGTGAAATGGGTTGGCAGGAAGAATGGAATTCTAAAACAAGCCAACCAGGAATTTTCTAAATGGATGGATCATGCAACTCAGAGCGGGCAGCTAGATGCATTTACACAAAATTTTGGACAGCGCCTGAACAACTTAAGAAGCATGCTAAACATTGCACTTGCAGAATTTAAAATTAACATTGTTGCTCTGGCTCCAATGGGTCTTGCAATCGCGACACATCCGCTCAGCCTTGGCGATGAAGCCATAGACATCACCCTCCCCGGCATCCGGCCCACGCTGGGCGTGGAGCACCCCCTGATCCGCACCATGCAGGAAATCGTCCGCGTCTTTGAGCACATGGGCTATTCGGTCGGCGTCGGCCCCGAGGTCGAGACAGACTACTACAATTTCGAGGCGTTGAATTTTCCGCCGGACCATCCGGCTCGCGATACGCAGGACACGCTCGTTGTCGCCCGTCAGGAGCACAAACCGCTGCGTGATCGCCTCCTC
>JAJYSL010000009.1 GCA_021793595.1 Acidobacteriota bacterium | reverse complement strand
GATCTAACTCAAAAAGCTCTCCCGTCTTTCTCCGGATGAATTTCATATGCCGGATACGCTGTGGGCCCGCATCGTCTACGATTTTGCCCTCGCCCACCGTCTTCGCAATATTCATCGCGCCCATCTATTCGGAGCCCTCACGCCGCTCTATCTTGGATGGGTGGCTTCCTACGCAGTCGAAATCAACCAGAGCGGCATCGCCGCCGCGCAACAACGAGTGGAACAGCTGGCACGCACCTACGAGTCGGAGAAGCCCTATCTTCTGTCTCGCTGGCGCTGGCCAGATCGGTTCCATCCGTAAAAGCCCGCAGTAAAGCAAAAGCAGGGTAGGTGTAATGTGGAACGATAGCGCTTGGCAGGCTTTTTCCACTAGGAAAAAGCCTACATAAGGATTTTCGGATACATCACAGTATCCCTGCTTTTGCTCTAGAACAGGAGTCCGTCATGTGGGAACAAGTACATCAGGCGCTGCTGGAATCGCTTCATCGTGCCGTATTCAAAGTCGCAACCTTGCTGCCCGGCGTTCTCGCGCTCATCGTCGCGCTGCTGGTTTCCGTCTTTATCGGATGGGTTTTGGCCGCCATTCTGCGGCGCATCCTGCTTGCGCTGCACTTTGACACGCGTGTGGAGCAATCCGGTCTCGCCAACATCTCCGACTGGTCTTCTGCCAATACGCCCACCTTCCTGGCGACGCGCATTGTCTTCTGGCTCACTGTCATCGCCGGCCTCTTTGTCGGCATTGCTGCCTTGGACGCCTCACTTGCGTCCGGCCTGTCCGCCAACGTCGTTACCTATATTTCCAGAATCGTCGCTGCCGTGGTGCTGCTGATCATCGGCACCATCATCGCTCGCTTCCTTTCCCGCAGCGTCCTCATCAATGGCGTCAACATGAATCTGGAACATGCCCGCCTGCTCAGCATGGGGGCGAAATGGCTGGTCCTGGTCTTCACCGCCGCCATGATCTTCGATCATCTTGGAATTGCGCGCGTCATTGTCGATCTCGGTTTCGGCATTCTCTTCGGCGGCATCGTGCTCGCGCTCGCCCTGGCGGTCGGCCTCGGCTCCCGCGACCTGGTCAGCCGATCTCTGGAACGCGACCGTCACAAAACTTCCACAGAAGAGGATGTTGTCCGCCACTTTTAAACCGGATCGTTTAGCATTCGCGTCCCAGGTTGACGGCGTCACGCACTCCCGTCCTTCCGCCGGGACTCACGACCTCTTGTTCTTGCTGCGTCCATCGCAGCATTGCATTCCGAATGCAAAGAGTCGTAGCCTACGGTCCTCGGGATTCTTCACTTCAAGTAAGCCCGCACCAGATCAATCAGGTCTTCTGCCAGTTCGTGCGGCGGTGTCGAACTTTTCGCCGATGCAAGCAGATGCAGTCGGATGTGATCTTCCAGCACCTCGGCCATCAGGCTGTTGATTCCGCCGCGTACATTCGCCAGCAGCATCAGGATGTCGGCACAGTCGTCTCCCGCTGTCAAGGAACGCTCGATCGAATCCACTTGCCCACGAATCCGTTTGATACGGGCAATCAGTTTCTGTTTTTCTTTGTCGATTTCCGGCATATTTTTCCTTGACGATACCCTAGGGGGATATGATACAAAATGAGAGGCGAGGATTTCTATCCGCGCAGGAGAACTGAGCACCATATGACGAAAGAATCCGCACAAGAACCTCCGAGTAGTCGGAGATCCTTCCCTGTGTTGCGATGAGCGCTCAGACAATCGCCTTTAGCCCTGCTATAGACGATTCTCTCACCGCTCGTCACATCATACGACCTGTGATTTTGAGCGCGTGAGCCAGTCCCAAAAGTCAGACTCACCCCTCCCGAACCGATGCTTCGTGCCGCTGTTGCTTGTTCTGCGTCCTTCCATGGCGCCGGGCATGGCCGCGCCTGCACGGACCGCACCAGGAGGCACCATGGACAATATCAACTTTTCTACCCCTTCCATGTCTCCGACAACGGACAGCTTGATCTGTGTTTGGGTGCCCACCGGCAACCCCAGATCGCCCCTCGCCTGCGTCTGGATTGAGGATAGGCATTTCCCGGCAAATTTCATCGCCTACTTCTCCTCGATCGCTGAATCCCGCAATCAGGAAAGCCGGAGAGTGCAGCCGTGCGCCTAGAAACGGCAGAACTCGAAGTTGCCGCTCCGCGGACGACCAAGGGAGTGGTCGTCCGCCATATCTGGCAGAAACATCTGCTCACCTTCCTCATGGTCTTCGGTCCCGGCCTCATCGTGATGGAGGCGGACAACGATGCCGGTGCCGTCTCCACCTACATGCAGGCGGGTGGCCAGTATGGACTGCATCTCCTCTGGACCCTGCTGCTGCTGCTGCCCGTCTGCTATTTTGTGCAGGAAATGGTAGCCCGGCTAGGAATTGCGACTGGGAAGGGCCATGCCGCCATGATCTATGAGCGCTTCGGCAAGTGGTGGGGACATTTCTCTCTCTTCGACCTGCTGCTTGTCAATTTTCTGACGCTCATCACGGAGTTCGCGGCCATCTCGCTGGCTCTCGGCGGCATGGGAATCAGCCCACTCATCGCCGTGCCGGTTTCCGCACTCGGATTGACGTTAATGGTCGTCACCGGCAGTTATCTTCGCTGGGAGCGCATCGTCATCGTCCTCTGTCTGCTCGACCTGACATGGTTCGCATTGGCGCTTTTAGTCCATCCCCGCTGGAGTTCGGTTGCGTACAACACAGTGATTCCAACCATGCCGTCCGGCGGCATTACCAGCAGTCTCATTTTCCTGGTCATCGCCATCGTGGGCACAACCATCGCACCCTGGCAGCTCTTCTTCCAGCAGAGCTGCGTGGCGGAAAAGCGGCTGCGCTTTGCCGATCTCAAGTGGGCCCGCCTGGACACGTTCATCGGCGCCATCTTCACGGTGAGCGTGGCCGGCGCCATGATGCTGGTTGGCAACTACGGATACCAGCATGGCATTGCCTTCCAGGACCCCGCTCAGTTCGCCGAAGCGGTCATGCCCGCGCTCGGTCACTTCGCGCGCAACGCCATTCTGCTGCTCATGGTTAACGCCGCTGTGCTGGGAACGACTGCCATTTCGCTCGCCAGCGCCTGGGCCTATGGCGAAGTCAAGGGCTGGGAACACTCTCTGCATAAAAAACTATGGGAAGCGCCCGGCTTTTACGCCACCTACATCGCCTGCGTCGGCGCGGCTGCAGCCTTCGTACTTATTCCGCATGTTCCGCTCCAGTTGGTCATCGTCAGCGTACAGGTTTTTGCCGGACTGATCCTGCCATCGGCCATCATCTTTCTTCAGCTCCTGCTCAATGACCGCGATCTGCTCGGCGATCGCTGGGTCAACCGGCCGTGGAACAACATTGTCAACTGGACGATCATCGTCGTCCTATTTGCCCTGTCGCTGCTGCTGGCTGCGCAGGTCATGCTTCCGAAGCTATTCGCCTGAGGGCGCGAGGTAATTTATGGCAACCACGCACAATACGTACCAACCGCAATTTCTGAAGGTAGTTCATCCGCTCGACGACGTCCGCGAACAAAAATGTTCAAGCCATGGATTGGGGCGCATCCAAATGACCCGTCCTGTCCGAATTTCTCTAGGCGTTCTGCGTACCTACCTTGTCGCCATGACGTTCATGCTCATCTATCACGTGCTCGACTTGGCTGGCATCCTTCACAATTGGAGATAGCAACAGGACGTATGAGATTTCCTGTTCGTGCCGTCGATCACGACGAATGCCCGTGCATTTGACCCTTCCAACGGAGATCCGTTGAAGTCTCGTATGAAAGTTCGTTGAATAATATGGACCGCCTCCAGTTAACTGTAGTTAACTGAATCTGTGCGATCCAGTCACCCAAGAGATTGCCCCGGAGATTCATGCTGCCTTGCAACCTATTACTGTCGATTTGTTTGCTGCAAGTCGCCGTCTTACCATCCGTGCCCAGCGGTTCGTTATCGCCGCATCGCACAACTGTGCCCACAGACTCTTACTTCCTTGCCTCCAACCGCATCTCGGTCGCTCAGGCTTCTGAAATCGCCGCAAAGGCGTGGCTTCCGGATCTCCAGAGGTCGCATGTTACCGACGCCTCTCCGGACCTTCCGCTGAATATATCCGCAGAATCTCAACTTACATTTTTTCCGCACTCCGACACAGCCCGTTACTGGATCAGCGGACAAGCCAACAGCATTTTCCAGTTGCACGGAAACTTCCATTCGCCGTATCAAGGGCCGAACAGTTTCACAGCACCATTCGAATACAAAGCCTCGGAAGTCGGCACGTTGTACCTCGGTTACCAAATCAACCCCCGTCCGCGCTACGAAACCGAAGCCATATACGACGAGGAAAATGCGGGTGGCCGCGGTCTCAGTCAGGCACTCGGTCTCGCCGGCTTTACCAATCTGGATGTGGTTCGCAATCCAAATCTAAGCGCCGTCCCTTACACCGCCCGCGTCGAGTTACACCAGATCATCGGCTTCACCGACCAAACCATACAGCAGAACCGCAGTCCGCTCGCCCTTGCAACCGAACTTCCAGTACGACGGTTCGATCTGCGCGTTGGAAAATTCACCTTGCCCGACATGCTGGACGTGAACGCCGTCTTGAGTGACAGCCACATGCAATTCATGAACTGGACCATCGACAATAATGGAGCATGGGACTATGCCGCCGACACCCGCGGTTACACCTACGGAACAGAGTTGGAGTATGACGATCGCAACTGGTCGCTGCGCTATGCGCTGGGACTGATGCCCACCGTCGCCAACGGCATCACCCTCGACTGGGCCCTGCGGCGCGCCCGTGGGCAAAACATGGAATGGGAGATTCGCAGGGGACTTCTTCCCGGTCGCGACGGCGTCATCCGCCTGCTCGCCTACGGCAACAACGCCCACATGGGCGACTATCGCGAGGCCGTCAATCATTACCTTGAAGGCCTGACACACACGCCAGAAATCACCTCCGTCGAGAAGTTCGACACCCTCAAATACGGTTTCGGCATCAACGTCGAGCAGGATGTCACGCCGAATCTCCGCCTCGCCGGCCGCTTCGGCTGGAATGACGATCAGGAGGAGTCCTTTGCCTACACGGAGGTCGGCCAGACGTTTCTGTTTGGCGCAGACTACTCAGGCACTCGCTGGCATCGCAATTTCGATAAAGTAGGCGTCGCCTTCGTGACTAACGCCATAAAAAAAGATCATCAGAATTATCTGCGGCTCGGCGGTTTGGGATTTTTGCTTGGGGATGGGAATTTGAATTACGCAAGAGAAGATATTTTGGAGGCGTATTACAACGTCCACGCCTGGCGCGGCCTCTACTATGCGGTGGACTACCAGAACATTCAGCATCCCGGCTACAACCAGGCTCGCGGCCCCGTCAACGTAGAAAGCGTCCGCCTGCACGTCGAGTTTTAAAGAAAATCCGGGTAAATATCACCCATCGACGGTCGTTCATCAGCCGTTCGTCTTTTGAGCGTCCAGCTGCTTGCTAATTTCGACTATATTAACCGCCCCAGCAGTTCGAAGTTGTCCGTTGTTTTCAGTAAATTTCTTGAGGGCAACGCCCAGTAATTGCATAAGATTTGATGCCTGTTCTGGCGACAAGAGGACTTTAACCCTCGGGACGCCAATCACTTCTGTGGTGGTAGACTCTCCTATTTCACCAAAGTTTAATGCGATATCGAACGGGGTCATCCCGAAGCCCATAATGTTCGAATAGACGGTAGGGCACTCCTGCTCCTTCCACTTCACTACCTGACCGCTTGGTAATTTCGGACGAGGCTTTTCCATAAAATCATCCAACCTTTCTCTCTGAAATGGACGGTTGCATCGCGCTTTCATAAACGCCCTGGGCGGCAACTACACTAAGTGATGCATGTGGCGAGTAGGGCGTTACTAGGCCCATGACCTCACTTCCAGCTACGGGGACATGATGAAGCGAGTAGTAGGTAACGCGGCTTTCGTACTTGCGATTCCTCTCCTCGTCTTCAAAACTTGGAACGGCTAACGCCTCTGGGCGCAACCCTTCGTCCAGACATGGGGTGCCGCTGAGCCAATCGACGTATTGGCTAAAGGGAACGAATCTGACAACCAGTGCAACGTCAAGCGCCTCTGCGATCCGCTTGAGCGATGAGATCGTGTATTTCCCGTAGTCGGGTTGTTCCAGGCGAGAAAAATTGTTTTGACTCATACCTGCTGCTCTAGCAAGTTCTCCCTGAGTCCAAGCACGTTTCTCTCTAGTAGAGCGGATCTGGAACGTAATTCCCTTGTCCAAGTTTGATTCCACCAACCTAGCTCGATCTTTCCTGCCCCTTCGAATTCGGTTAAGTAGTCCGGCTTTCGACAACAAACTCATGCGTAGACGCCTTTCCCTGCCTAAGTAGTCCTAGTCTTGTGAAAGCGACTTCCTGCCCTTTTCTGTCGCGGTCTTTCTTCTTCGCCGTCACGCCGTGCAGAAATATAAACCGGCGTCGGATAGTTTTGTCGAAAACGCCATAAACTCGTATCTGATGGTTTGCCAGGTTGGCCTTGACGCGCACCTCATGAAGTGGATTCGTTACCTTGTCGAACTCCGGACGTGTCCAGATCTCCGCATTGGCCATGTAATTAAGTTGATCTTGTAGTTCCTCATATTCCTCTATCGGCAAAGAGTCGTACCAGTCCTGAACGATATGCCTGCCCGCCTCCGTGATGTAGCCAGCGAACGTCCACAGCGGCAACTTGTTCATATTATCTCAAATTTGAGATGCTGGCATGAATTTATACATCTCAAATTTGAGATGCTGGAAGAGGGCGCTAAGTACCTCAAGCAATTCATTTTTTTGGGGTTGCTGCAGGAGCCTGCGGCAGCGTGTAGATCACTTCTCCCGGGCGGGTGTAGTGCATCTGCTCGCGGGCTTCATATTCAATCGTGTCGCGGTCTGTCTTCAATCGCTGATCGTGCAGCGCCAGCTGCTCGTTCTGTTTTTGCAAATCGAGAATCTGCTGCTGCAGTTGTTGTGCCTGGTGCTGCTTCTGCTGGTAAGCCACTAGACCATCATGGCCAAAGATCGCATAGAAACCTAGAAACACAGATAGCGAAACAAACAGCACCGTTGCCGCCTTTCGACGCATTCCTAACAGGGATGCGGTAAAACGGGCGACTCGGCTGCCCCGCGGCACGGGCGTAGGTTCATCGTGAGCGATCAACTGTCGCTGCAATTTCTTTCGCGCTCCAAGTTTCATCTGCACATTCTCACGACCCACGCCTCGTCCGACATCCTACCTTATTCCAGAACCCATTGCTTCGCCGCTGCCGTTAATTTCACGGAATCTTCCTTCGAACGAGCCTCTGTATAGGCCCTCACCACAGGTTCCGTTCCAGACAATCGGTAGCAAACCCATGATCCATCGTCGAAGACCAGCTTCAGCCCGTCCGTTCGGACGATGGCCGAAACCTTGCGGCCGGCAAGTTCGCGCGGCTCGGTCTTCAACTTCTTAGTGAAGTTGTCTTTGGCCTGTTGCGTCAAGTGGAAATTCTCTCGAACTGGATAATAGGAACCCACTTTGCCAAAAAGGGTCTGCAACTGCTCGCCGATCGTCTTGCCGCGGACCGCCACCATCTCCGCCACCAGCAATCCAGCCAGCATGCCGTCTTTCTCCGGAACATGCCCGCGAATCGTCAGGCCTGCGCTTTCTTCCCCGCCAATCGCAATCTTGTCCTGGTCGATCAGCTCGCCAATGTACTTGAAACCCACCGGCGTTTCGTATAGCTGAATTTTGTAATGTTCTGCCAGAGCATTAATGCAGTTTGTCGTGGCCACGCTCTTCGCGACACCATTGCGCCAACCGCGCGTCTCCACCAGATAATCAAACAGCAACGCAATAATGTAATTCGGCTGGATAAAAGTTCCGTCTTGATCGACAATGCCAAATCGGTCGGCATCCCCATCGGAAGCAATCCCAAGATGCGCATGGGTTTCACGCATCTTGGCCTTGCAATCTCCCAGCAACGGATCATCCGGCTCCGGCGCGTGGCCGCCAAACAGTACATCCCGGTAATCGTGGACGCTCACCGCGGAAACGCCGTTTTCTGTCAGCAACTGCTGCGCATAGCCGCGCCCCGCCCCCCAAAAGGGATCGACCACAATGCGCAGCTTCGCCTTTGCAATCGCTTGGATATCGATTAGTTCCGCCAGCCGCTTCAGGTAGTCCGGCTTCACATCCACATTAGCGAATTTCTCTTTGGCAATACCCGGGGGAATAACGGTATCGCCCAGACCCGCGATTTCCGCCTCAATTTGCTTGGTCACCTCCGGCAATGCCGGCGCGCCGTCGGGGGTGGAGAATTTGATCCCGTTATATTCCGGTGGATTGTGCGAGGCCGTAAAGTTAATTGCTCCACTGGTTTTGCGCTGACGCACCGCATACGCAATCGCAGGTGTCGGCGCCGCCTCCCCAATCACTTCCGGAACCACACCGCCCTCCGCCAGCAAACGCGCGGCCTCTGCAACGAACATCTCCCCTAGGAATCGCGGATCGCGCCCTACCAGGATGCGATGCGTGCCCGGCTGCTTCGATACGTACTTTGCGATCCCTACAATGGCGCGCCGGATGTTGGCCAAGGTAAACTCTTCGGCAACAATCGCGCGCCAGCCCGAGGTTCCAAAATGAATCTGTGCCGGCATCTAGTATCTCCACTTTCTTTGAAACAAGGATACCTAAAGTTGGATGCATCCGGTTCAAGTGTCGATCACATCGCGCCGCGACACGTCCATGACGGGCACCCCAGGCCTCGACTTTGAGACCCGGGATCTCACCGGCTGACCTACGCCGCTCGTTGCATGCCTGCAAAAACCTCCGCGTGCGCGTCGTACACGGCCAGCACCTTGCCGGCCCGCTCCGGATCGGTCGACCAGCTTAATGACACCGCTGCGACGTACTGTTCGCCATTCGCCGCCTTCAACGCTGCCATGTAGTGCGGATAGGCCTGGCTGAGCCGCTCCAGCAGCGCCATGCGTGCACGGAAACACTCGCTCCAGTCGGCAAACTTCGCCCAGTTCGCCGATACCGTTAGCCAATGGCCGTGCAGAAATTCCCGCGTCGGCATGGCAATCGTCTCCGTTCCAGCAAGCGGCGGATGACTTTGCTTCTGGCCGAACAGGTTATTGGCCTCCACGGCCAGTTGGGATCGGCCCCACCCGGACTCCAGTGCGGCCTCGCAGGCAGCGAAAGCCGGAAAAATGTGATGCGCCGCCTGGGCGGACCGATAGGCGCGATACAGAAAAATAGTTTGGATGGACACGGACACTCCTGGGAAAGAACTCTATTTCCAGTATCCGTAAGCAAAGGAAGTAAATACGCCATTGCACGTTGCAACAGCTATTTTTTTTTGCCGGGCATATTTAGTTGCCTTAGCAACCATATGCGCAAAACTGGTTGCTAAGGCAACCAGTTTTTTCGAGCACAATTTTGCCCTCGCGACGACCTTTTCTAGACCACGAAATATTTCGCCTGGGGATGATGCACAATGATGGCGTCCGTACTTTGCTCCGGCTCCAAATGATAGCTCTCCGTTAGTCGCACCCCAATATTTTCCTCTGGATGCAACAAGGCGAAAATCTTCGTTTGGTCCTCTAGATTCGGGCATGCGGGATATCCAAAGGAATATCGCGAGCCACGATATTTCTGATGAAACAAGTCCCGCACGTCTTTCGAATCTTCGCCGCCAATACCCAGTTCCTCGCGCATCAATTTGTGCATATATTCGGCCAACGCCTCAGCAGTTTCGACGCTTAACCCGTGCGTGTAAAGATACTTTGTAAAATCCCCACGCTCGAACAATTCTTTTGTCAGGTCACTCGCGCGCTTTCCTACCGTGACCACGGAAAACCCAATAACATCAAGCCTTCCCGACGTTTTTGGCAAAAAGAAATCGGCGACGGAAAGTCTGCGGCCCTCGCGCTGGCGAGGAAAAGAAATCCGTAGAAGTTCCCGTTTTTCAGCTCCCTCCGTCGCCACCTCCGGCGCGTACACAACCACTTCGTTACCGTCGCTGTTGCATGGATAATATCCATAAACCGCCTTCGGCTCCAGCCACCCGGACTGCTTCGCCTCTGCAATCATCTCCTGCAGAATCGGACGATATTTTTCATCGACCAGGCGAACATAATCCGTTGCGGACGCAGTCTTCAGCTGCCACTGGTTTTTGAACAACGCCGTTTCATTGATGTACGCGAATACCGTATCGAGCGAAAAATCCTTCTTCACGCGTACGCCATAAAAGGGCGGCTGCGGAATATCCGGCGCGTCCTGAACCGCGGGCGAACGCTCCGTCGATACGGGTTGCTGCGGTCCGGTGCGCTCTTCCGGCAAAAGATTCTTGCGTTCGAACAGCTTCACCGTTGTACCTTCTTCAATGCGGCCCGCGCGCACAGCCACGTCTTCCGCGGTCAGGTCGCCAATCACGTGCAACCCTGCGAACGCATCTTCCGCGTAGTACACCGGCCCCTTGTATTCCTTGCGCAAATCATCTTCAACATATTTCCGCGTCAGCGCCGCACCGCCGCAAATCACCGGTATGTCGCTTTCCAGATGCTGCAAATCCTGGATCACATACTTCATTTCCAAGGTGCTCTTCACCAGCAAACCGCTCAACCCAATTGCATCGGCCTTATGTTGGTGCGCCGCTTTAATAATCGCGTCCGAGGGCTGCTTAATGCCCAGGTTCACCACCTTGTAGCCGTTGTTTGAAAGGATGATGTCGACAAGATTTTTTCCGATGTCATGCACATCTCCCTTCACCGTAGCCAGCACAATCGTGCCGCGCTGCGAACCTTCGACGCGCTCCATTTTCGGCTCGAGATACGCGACCGCCGCCTTCATCACGGAAGCCGAGTCCAGCACCGATGGCAGCTGCATTTTGCGCGCGCCAAACAGTTCGCCCACCGTCTTCATCCCGTCCAGGAGCACGGTGTTGATCAACTCCAGCGGCGTGTAGGTCAGCAGTGCCGCCTCCAGCAGGTCTTCCAGCGATTGCTTGGTTGCGCCTGTCCCAACGCTACGTTCGCCACGAATGATCAGCTGCTTCAGCTTGTCTTCCATGGTGAGCGCTTCGACGGCTTCCGGCTCCGGCTCCGCGTTGGGATCTTTTTGCAGGTTGGCGAAGTAGGCCATGTAAGCCTGCAGCGGATCGCCGTCGGAGGTGTCGCGGAAAATTAATTTCCGCGCCAAATCCACTTCTTTTTCAGGAATCTTGTAAAGCGGATAAATTTTGGAATAATTCACGATCGCCATGTCGAGTCCGCGATCGACCGCTTCTTTCAAAAACACGCTGTTCAACACACGACGCGAGTAGGTCGAAAGTCCGAACGAGATATTGCTGACGCCCAGAATCGTTCGGCATTCCGGCAGTTCCTGCTTCAGCAGACGCACAGCTTCCAGCGTTTCCATGCCGGCGGTGCGATAGTCTTCCTGTCCGGTCGAAATCGGCAATGTCAACGGGTCGAAGATCAAATCCTGCGGGCGCAATCCGTACTTCTTCGTTGCGAGTCCGAAAATACGCTGGGCAACAGCCACTTTCTTTTGCGCAGTCAATGCCATTCCATCTTCGTCGATGGTTAACGCAATTACGGCGGCACCATAGCGGCGAGCCATAGGCAGCACCTTCGAGGTACGCTTTTCGCCATCTTCCAAATTGATGGAATTGATCAACGGTTTGCCGGGGATGCGCTTCAGCGCTTCCTCGATCACATCCGCCTCGGTAGAGTCGACCAGCACCGGCGCAGGCACGCGCGTAGCAATCTGATCGAGCACCGCATTCATGTACGCTTTCTCGTCTTCGCCGACGATGGCGCAGCAGATGTCGAGCATCTGGCTACCTTCCTTGGCGAGGCGTTTCGAAAGCGCGAGGATTCCGCCGTAATCGCCACTGCGAACCATTTCTCGAAACACGGGACTGCGCGTGGTCGTATTCATTTCCTCGGCGACGATGACGGGCTGGCCATCCACTTCCAGCGGAATCGAAGAGTAGGCGCTGGCTGCCACACTCTGCGGCACGGCATGAGTTTCGGCGGGTTTGGAGTGCCCCACCGCATCGACCACCGCACGCAGATGTTCGGGCGTGGTACCGCAGCAACCGCCCACGACGCGCACGCCATACTCCTCGACAAATTGCTTATGGAAATGCGCCAGTTCCTCCGGCGTCAGCGCGTAGACGGCATGGCCGCCTACATTCTGCGGCAGGCCGGCGTTTGGCAGCACACTCACAGGCCGCGTCGCATTCTGGCAGAGGAAACGCACGGCATCGTTCATCTCGCGCGGCCCGGTGGCGCAATTCAACCCGATCACATCCGGTTGAAAGCACTCGAGAACCGCCAGCGCAGCGCCAATTTCGCTGCCCAGCAGCATTCTCCCGGTCGCTTCCAGCGTGACCTGCATCTGGACCGGCAGACGTTTGCCGGTGGAACGCATGGCATCCTCGCACGCCGCCAATGCGATTTTGCCTTGCAACAAATCCTGGCAGGTTTCAATCAGCAGAACATCCACGCCACCCTCAATCAGGGCTTCAATCTGTTCGCGATAGGCTTCGGCCATGGCGTCGTACGTAATGTGCCCGAGCGACGGCAGCTTGGTGGTGGGGCCAATGGAGCCAGCAACGAAGCGTGGCTTTTGCGGCGTCGAAAACTGCGCGGCCACCGCTTTGGCAAGTTGTGCGGCCACAATATTTAGCTCGCGAGTCTTGTCTTCCAATTGATATTCCGCCAGCACGATGCGCGAAGAACCGAACGTGTCTGTCTCGATGACGTCGCACCCGACTTCAAGAAAACTGGCGTGAATGCCGCGAATCACATCCGGCCGGCTGAGCACCAGCAGTTCATTGCAGCCTTCCTTATTCCAATAATCGTCGATCGTCAGGGCATGCTTCTGAATGCTGGTGCCCATGGCGCCGTCGTAGACGATGACTCGATCCCGTAAAACCTCTGAAAAAGTTTGCATTGGCTTCCTGAAAAACGATGTGGGTTGCGGGTCCGCTTCCATTCCTAACGAGAGCTATTTTTGAATCGTCGGATCAATGACCGCGAGTCCCTTCTCCGGATCAAATATCCTATAGATCGGCCGCGGGTATGACGTGACGATGACCTCCAGGGTTGGCCAGACATGCGCCTGCAGCAGATGTCCGCCGTGCGCTGTGCCGTCAGGAAACCCGACCACCATGTGCACATGCACCACCGGTTTTCCCTGATACATCGCAATGTCGCCCAACATCGAAAGCACCTCGGATTGATGATCTATCGAGATGCGCCGATAAGCTTTCCGCTGCGGATCGAAAAATCCGAGCATAGCGCTGCGGACTGCGCCCACGCCGGTAATTCTGCCCGCGACGATATGGTTCTGTTGCGCAAACTGTGTGAGTCCAGTGAACACTTCATCTCCAGCGCCAAAGATGACCGCATAAGTCGTTTCCTGCGGGCTCTGGTTCAGAATCTTGAACTTCATCATGGGTGCGCTTCCCTTGGCGGGAATGGCGTCGCTCGACATGGCTGCCGCCGCGTCACGGCTGCTTGCCCCGGCAATACGTGGTGCCATAAGGATTGCGGACATAAGTACAGCGGCGATTCCAAGAGTCGAAAGATTTCGTGTTTTCATCTCGATCTCTCCATCTGGAATTGGATTCCGTCGATCGGCAAGTAAAGTGATCCCTCGTCGCTGCCCGAAGCTCGAAATGGAGATTGGGCGAGCGAAAGAGTCCTTCGTTCTATCTTAGCGATTGTGAAGCTTTCAGTTAGGGAGTGGAGGGTTCAATCGCGGCCGGGGAGCCCGGCATCGGCGCCAGAAGGTCTTCTTTGCGCATCACCAAGGTGGTTGTGTTGAACGAAGCGGACTCAAAACCGTGGCCGTGGGTGATGGCGTCGGTGGGGCAGGCTTCAACACAATAGCCGCAAAAAATGCAGCGGTTGTAGTCGATGTTGTAGACCTTGGCATAGCGCTCTGCGCTTGAAATCCGCTGCTCGGCTGTGTTTTCTGCAGCCTCGATGTGAATGCAGTTCGACGGGCACGCGGCGGCGCACAGGAAACATGCCACGCATTTTTCCAGGCCGTTTTCATCGCGTTGCAGCACGTGCCGGCCGCGGTAGCGCTCCTCAAACTTCGCTCCGCGCATGGGTCCCGGCCCATCCGGATAGTTCTCCACCTCGGTCGGTTGGAAGATTTCTCCGAAGGTGACACTCATTCCTTTGGCAACGGCTGCGAGATCGCGCACAATCGACATACAAAAAGTATACGGCAGTTTGCGATATGCTGGGCACTATGAAAAGCAACCGCGGTTTAACGTTTTTCAATATTGCAATAGTCTCCATACTCATTTTTTTGAATTCTGCGCGCGCGCAATTAATGTCTTCCGCTAAGCACGGGCAGCTTGACATATATCGGAGTTGCTCCTTCCATGATGGATTAGAGGTCGTCGAAGTCGATCCGCTGAACCCTGGGGTTACGGAGCGGAGCGTCGAAACAGTCCAAGGCAACAAGACAATACAAATGGTGGAAGGAAATCGTATCGGCTTCGCCTATCCGGGTACGGACATATTTGCGAACGTGAAGGCAGAACAGCTACCCGTAGGGTCATGGAGCAAGCAAAAGAAATCACTGCGACAAAATTTTGCCTATCTATTAGGTTCAAGCCCAGAATTCCATACCGACACAATCTCTAATCGCGCCTTGCTGGATCTTGGCAGTGAGGGAATGACGAAATCGTCTATTTCCGGAGGAGTTTTAGCTTTTTACCTGCTCTTCGACGATTCGCGACATGTCGTCGTAACTATTTACCTCGTGAATCAGGAGCCAACATCGAGAAAATTCCAGACCCTAGACGATTTTCATACATTGGAGTCTCGGTTCCTAAATACCTATGCCGGCTGCATAGTCAAGGGTGGTCGTTAATCAAATGTAATAGATCAAGATGCTTCTCTGGACGTGAAAACCTCCACTGATCTGCAGGATTCAATGGGCTGAGGATGCAATCCACCATCGAACGCGTTCTGATTTATCGGCTGGGCAGCCTGGGCGACACCATCGTCGCGCTGCCCTGCTTTCATCAAATTGCGCGCGCCTATCCCGATGCCGAGCGCCGTCTGCTGACCAACATTCCCGTGCATAGCAAAGCACCGGCTGCGTTTGCCGTGTTGGATGGTTCGGGTCTAGTGCACAGCTACATGCGCTACCCAATCGGGACGCGAAGCCTGGGCGACCTGATCACGCTGCAACGGGACATTCGTGCCTATCGCGCCCAGGTATTGGTCTATCTGACGCCGCGAAGACTCGCGGGCGAAGTGGTGCGCGACGCCGCATTTTTCCGGCTGTGCGGTATTCCGACAATCATCGGATTGCCCTTGGCGCGTGATTCTCGCACCAACCGACTGGATCCTGTTACCGGATGGTACGAGCCCGAAGCAGTGAGGCTGGCACGCTTGATGCGAAGTCTAGGAAAGATTGACCTGCAGGACTCCGCAAATTGGGACTTGGGACTCACACTCGACGAGCATAAACGCGCAGCGGAGGCGCTTGAACCGGTACAAGGCCGGCCGCTTCTGGCGTGTTGTGTCGGCACCAAAGTGCAGGCAAAAGATTGGGGCGTGGACAACTGGCGAAGCGTGCTGGATACGTTGGCCTCGGAGCTACCGCAATATGGCTTAGCGATGGTCGGAGCCGGCGAAGAGACTGCTGTGAGTGATCGCGCTGGCGGAGCCTGGGTCGGACGTTCGGTCAATCTGTGCGGAAAGCTTCTTCCCCGTCAGTCCGCGGCCGTCCTTGCCCGGGCGAAACTCTTTGTTGGACACGACAGCGGCCCCATGCATCTGGCGGCCACCGTCGGCACTCCTTGCGTCGCAGTGTTCGCTGCCCGAAATAAGCCGCGGACGTGGTTTCCATGGGGAAGCGAGCACGAAGTGGTGTATCACCGCACCGACTGTTGGGGCTGCGATCTGGAGATATGCATCGAGCAGAAGAAAAAATGCCTTACGTCGATTCCTCCAGCCGAAGTGCTGGGGGTGGTACATCGCGTGTTGGCCCGTCTTTCATTGGCACACACCCTGGTTCCCAGCCCTCGCTAACTCACTCCGCAATCCAACCAGTTAGGATAGATAGGAGCACAGCATGATTCGCGATCTTCATCGTGTCCTCGGCTTGGTTGAGTCCGGCTTTCAGCGCTATCGCGTGCTGGTGGTTGGCGATTTGATGCTGGACCAGTATGTGTGGGGCGATGTCAGCCGCATCTCTCCAGAAGCTCCGGTGCCGGTGTTGCGTTCTGCGCGGCGCACCGATGTCGCCGGCGGAGCCGCCAACGTTGCGATGAATCTGGTGGGACTGGGAGCGCAAGTATCGCTGGCCGGATTTGTAGGTAGCGATGAATCGGCAGAGACACTGCGCGGACTGCTAAGGACGGCGGGGGTCGAGATCGACGCGGTCTGCGTCTGGAAGCGACCGACTATTTCGAAAACGCGCATTATGGCGGGACGGCAGCAACTGATGCGGCTCGACGTAGAAGCGGCAGAATTACCCTTCGCGACAGAGATCGATTCCCTGCTGCAATCTTTGACCGCGCAGATTGCCGCCGCGGACGGCATCATCCTTTCCGACTACGCGAAGGGTGCGCTACCTGAGCCGGTTTGTCAGCACGTGATCACACAGGCGCGCAAACGCGATATCCCCGTGCTGGTGGATCCCAAGGGTAGCGAATTTTCAAAATATCGTAACGCCACAACGATCTGCCCCAACCTGCAGGAGCTATCGATCTGTACCGGTGTGCCTGTGCAGCAAATGGACACACTGCTGGCCGCAGGTCGCGCGCTGATTCCATCGCTGCATCTGGAATACCTGACCGTTACGATGAGCGAACGGGGTATTCGCGTCGTTCATTCCAACGCGCAGCAGGACCTGCATGCCGCTGCGCAGGCACGCGAGGTCTATGATGTCTCCGGTGCGGGCGATACGGTGATTGCGACCCTTGCCGCCGCGTCCGCTGCGAAGATCGATCTGGAAAGTGCGATTCAGCTAGCCAACGTCGCCGCGGGTATTGTGGTGAGCCGGGTGGGGACGGTGCCGATCGATCGGGCGAACCTGCTGGCAACATTGTCAGTGGAACTGGCGACCAGCACCCAGGAAAAAGTCGTCGACCGCGCTGGCTTGATTGCGCGCGCCGCTCAATGGCGTGACCGTGGCGAAACCATTGTGTTCACCAATGGGTGCTTCGACCTGCTCCACGTCGGCCACATTATGCTGCTGGAAAATGCGCATCGCATGGGAGATCACTTAGTCCTGGGCATCAACAGCGATGCTTCGGCGCGCCGGTGGAAAGGCCCGACCCGGCCGATTGTCGGCGAGAAGGAGCGGGCCCGCATTTTGGCGGCATTGGCGTCGACGGATGCGATCGTGATCTTCGATGAAGACACTCCACTCGCAACTATCGAGGCGTTGCGGCCGAATGTTCTGGTGAAAGGAGGCGACTACACGGAAGCGACTGTGGTTGGCGCGGATCTGATGCGCGGGTGGGGCGGCCGTGTTGCCATTGTGCCGACTGTGGCAGGCTTCAGCACCACCAGTCTGGTACAAAAACTGAGCGCTGCGCCGGAAAAGAATCGTGTAAGCGAATCATAATTGTAGGCAAGCAGTCCGCTCTGGACCTGCGACGCCACACCCAGCTAGATCGTTTCCTCGCAGCACCGACTAATTGCCCCGGGCATTGCCTGAATGGGAAGAACGGTGCTGTCTTTCTGGATCATGTAGCCACTTGGATAGTTGGGCTCCGTTCATTTCCATCCCGACCAGGTCCAGTTCACCGTGATCGTAATCCGCAATCATCATGCCCATGGACGAGCCATCGGGACGTACTAAAATCACAGACTGATCGCCGCGGCGATTTCGACCTCCGCCAACTTCCGTCACGAACGGTTGCCATTCCTCGCCAAGTCTGGACCTCAGCAGCGGATATAGATCCTTTCCATCCATCCCGCGCACATTATCGAACTCGGCCACTTGCAAGCTACGTACACCCCCATGCGTCTTCAGGCTGGCAAAAATGCTGACGAGAGTCATCATCCTAAAAACGGCAGTCGAAATGCGTCAGAATGGCCAACTGGTTCAAAGTAAAAACGGTTGCAAACATTGAGGATTTCACCATTTTGGTCAGATGCGGAGCAGTGCAAAGTGCCACTGAAACAACCCGTTGCCGCTCCCCTACACTTTTAACTGCCGTTTTTAGGATCATTGGAATACGCTGCGCATGGACGGAGTACTTTTGTTCCACGGCGGACACGACTGAGTTGAAGTCATGATCGGCGGCCGAACATCCAGTGGAAACCAGCAGCATCGAACCCAACAAGAGCAGGACGAAGCGATTCATGTGGATTTTCATTTCGCCTCCTTGGTCGAATTTTCCTGCAGATTGAGCTTGGGTACGCCGAAGTTGCCGCTGAGTTCCTTCAAATCCTCGGGGCGGATCGAGCCGGATAGGTACACCATGTCAAGTTCCTTGGGCTCGGCATCCAGGACGAACATTCCCTTCACCTCATTGCCGACCATTTTGACGTAGACATCGGTGTCGCCCTCGCCTTTCTTTGAGCGAACTTTCACCATTGGATTCCAATCGGGTCCGAGGAATTGCTGACGGATGGTTTTCAGATCGCTGGGTGTGTACTGTCCCGACTCGGAGAATTCATAACTGCGAACATAGATCGCATTCAGGTTCTGAATCAGCCGCTGCGCCTGGGCGTCATCCTTATGTTTTGAGTCGAGGAACTGACTGGCAAACTTGAGCATGGTCTTGTTCATCGTCACTTCATTCACGTCGGAGGCACGCGCTGCCAGCTTCTTGTCGAGCTCAACTGGAAAATTGGGTTGGACATCCTGGGCAACAGCCGGCAACGCAAGCAACAAGCCGCAGGCAACCAGTGCACCCGTGCGGCAGGCCGCGATCCATCGAATCATTCGTGTCATACTGTTTCTCCTTAATTTGTGTCTTCCTGGCTTGCGCTGCCATCCACCTTGTTGCGAACGTCCTGCAATGTAGTGCTGGCAATTCTCAGCGCAAGCAATACCTGTTGACGTGCGTGTTCGCCGGCAATCTGGCGTTCTCTCTGATGCTCCAAGTAACCGCCGACGCCAACCGACAACAGCAGCGTCGCCGCAATGACGCCGCGCACTATCGGGTTGCGAATCGTCCGCACGGGCCAAGACGCCAGTTCATGCTGCGGTAAGGCATCGACGCGGGCCAACACACGATCCGCGAAGCCGTCCGGCGCGGGCCGAGCCTGCAGGCTGGCGCGCAATTCCTGTTCGAAGATTGCTTCCAAATCCGGGTCAAATCCATCCTTCTCGGGGTCGTGCGGCTCCCTGCCAAATTCAACCATGGACGACCTCCTTTCCTTGCCGCGATGCTTTAGCTCGCAGCAGTTTCAGTGCGCGCTGCAGATGACTCTTGACGGTTCCCAATGGCATCGAAAGCAGCTTGGATATTTCGCTTGGCATCAGGTCCTCCTGGTATCGCAGCAGCAGCACTGCCCGTTGTGCCGATGGAAGCGATGCCACCATCTGCTCGATGTTCGTCGCCATCTCCGCCGACTCGAACGCGCCTGCTGAAACCGCCGTACCGGCTCCGTCCAAATGCATGTACTCCTCACAAAATTCGTCGGCCGCAAACTCCACCCGGCTGGCACGTCGGCGATAGGCGTCTGTCGCCCGATGAACCGTGACCCGGCGCAACCAGGCCAGCAAATGCTCCTGTGATTGCAGGCGGTCGAGGTTGCGATACAGCGCAAGAAAGACGTCCTGCGCGACTTCTTCCGCGGCGCCGCAATCGCCGAGAATGCGAAACGCGATGCTGTAGACGCGGGATTGATGCCGCTCCACAATGTCACGAAACCCATCTCTCGACGGCGAAATCGATGCCACGGATGAGTTTGTGATCGCGGATTGCAATGGATCCGTCCCTCCCCGAACTTCTCAGTACCTGCGTATACGCAAATCAGAGCTCGGGAGAACGCAAAAAGGCGAGAAAAATAAAAATATTTTTGAATTGAAGGAAAGAAAGGTGGGTCCGGATGTACTCGAAGCTCTACCGATGTTTCAGGCCAAGTTCGAGGAGAACGTCCGCAACTCGTTCATAGTCATGGCGCAGGACGTCTTCAGCGTGAAGAAAATCGCCGGTAATGCAGCGAACACCCAGGCGCTCAATCTGTTCGATATCGGCAACAATCGGCTCAGCGCCTTCCGCGGCGTAGCGACGCCGTGCTTCTTCGGGAACTGGGGCTACGTTGACCAAAGCGTAGTCGAAGATGGCTCCGCCGGTGTGCTCGTAGATTCGTTCAATGTGCTGTGATGCCGTCAGGTGCAGGCTTTCATTCGCTTGCGTCATCAGGTTGCAGATAAAAACCCGCAGTCCGTGGGCAGCCACCAGCGACTCGGCGATACCTTCCACCAGAAGATTTGTAATCAAACTGGTGTAGAGCGAACCCGGACCGAGCGTAATCAGGTCCGCACCCAGGATCGCCTCGATTGCTTCTGGCAGCGCTGCCACTCGTTCTGGCTTCAACATCAGCCGGACGATGCGACGCTTGCTGGCGGTAATTTTGGTCTCGCCCAGAACCGTCGATCCATCGTCCATCCGCGCGGCCAGAGTGACGTTGGAATTTGTCGCGGGATACAGATGTCCGCGGGTAGCAAGGATTTGCGACGAGGTTTTCACAGCAAGAGCAAAATCGCCGGTCACCGCTGTCAGTCCTGCGAGAAAAAGATTGCCGAAGCTGTGACCTTCCAAGCCTTCTCCGCTGTCGAATCGGTACTGAAACAGGCGAGACAACAGGTGCTCATCTTCCGAAAGCGCCACCATGCAATTGCGCAAATCCCCGGGCGGCAACATATTCATGTCCCTGCGCAGGCGACCGCTAGAGCCGCCATCATCGGTGACCGTAACAATCGCGGCAAGGTCCGAAATCGTCGCTGGTGTCTCGGAAGCTATGTCGGTCGAAACGGCGGTGTGCGATGGAGATTGCGTATGTCGCTTCAAGCCTCGCAATAGCGTAGACAGACCCGTGCCACCGCCGATCGCCGCCACGCGCAGCATGGCCTCAGTAGACAACTCGGGTGACGCAGACTGTTTTGAAGCGGAAAGACGCGGTTGCGGAGAACTAACAGAATGCATGTTGGTCAACTTGCTCGTTCGAGCGCCCGCGGATCACGGATCGAGCCGCGACTGCAACAGCGCTCAAAGAATTTCCGGGTAAAGAAGCTCAGTAAATCGGGGATCGTCCGTGATCTCCTGAAAATCCGAGTCGAGACGAGCCTGAATGCGATTCTGCGGATTCAATTCGATCGCGCGAGCCAATTGCTCCAAGCAATCCTCGGCGCGACCTGTCAGGCAATGCATCACGGCCAGACCATAGTGAGCATAGTCCGCCGTGGGATGTTGCTTCAGGATAGCTTCAAACTGTTCACGTGCATCTTCGTAAAAGCCGGTATTCAGCAGCGAGATGGCATAGTCGTATTGTTCCTCAGGACTATGAAAGGAGACGGAGTTTTTCTTCATCTGGCGCTCGCAGGCAGTCAGGTGAACGCGAGCGCGATCTATCAGGTCGCCGGCATCGGTGGAAAGCAAAGCCTCCAGGGCGGCTTTGGCCTTTTCGTATTTTCCTTCGCGCATCAAACGGACTGCATTCTCATAGTGCTGAATCCGCTGCTTGCGCGCCGGGTCGGCAATGGCATCGGTTTTTCCGGCAAGTATGCGAGGCATCGTAGTCGTTTTCTTTTTCATGGGCGATGGCTTCATTGCAGACACACTCGTTTCGTCTGTTCTAAAGGGCGTATGTTCCGAATGACCCTGACCCTCGTAAACCTAACAGGAAACGACTCCATCTGCAATGCCGGGCGGCTCAGCCCAGCCCGGTCCACGGCGATCCGCGGCTCCTTGTCCATGACGAACAAACACGTTTGGGACTCTGGCGAGTTACGGATCGGCAAGTCCTGTGGCAGCCAAGCCACACCACTAGAATGATAAAATACGGTTGGAACGCTCTATGCCAGAAATCATTCGCAGAAAGACACCTACAGTCCTGATTGGCAAGGTTCGGGTCGGTTCGGATGCACCCGTTGTGGTGCAGTCGATGACCAACACCGATACCGCCGACGTCTCTTCGACCGTCCAGCAGGTTGCCGCGCTGCATCGCGCCGGGTCAGAGATTGTCCGGGTCACGGTCAACAACGACGCAGCGGCCAAATCGGTTCCTGCCATTGTCGAGGAGTTGGCGCAACAGAACGTGCATGTGCCGATTGTGGGCGATTTCCATTACAACGGACATCTGCTGCTGAAGAAATATCCGGCGTGCGCGCGCGCTTTGGCAAAGTATCGCATTAATCCCGGAAACTGCTCCATCGGGCGCAAGGATGATGATAACTTCCGCACCATGATCGAATGCGCTGTGGAGAATCAAAAACCGGTACGCATTGGCGTGAATTGGGGTTCGCTTGACCAGGCGCTGTTGACGCGCATGATGGATGAAAATGCGAAGTCCCCAAATCCGCAAGACGCTCGCGATGTGACGATGGAAGCCATGGTGCGCAGCGCTCTCGATTCCGCGGAGATGGCGGAACGCTACGGCTTGCGGCATGACCAGATCATTTTGAGCGCCAAGGTCAGCGGAGTGCATGACCTGATCGATGTCTATCGCATGCTGGCCAGTCGCTGCGATTACGCGCTGCACTTGGGACTGACCGAAGCCGGCATGGGAATGAAGGGTATTGTCGCCTCGACGGCCGGGCTGACACCCCTGCTGCTGGCTGGTATTGGCGATACAATCCGCGTGAGCTTGACTCCGAAACCGAACGGCGACCGTACAGAAGAAGTTTTGACCGCGCAACAGATTCTGCAATCGCTGGGCATTCGCAGCTTTACGCCGCAAGTGACGGCGTGCCCTGGCTGCGGACGAACCACCAGCACCTTCTTTCAGGAGCTGGCGCAGCAGATCCAAGGCCATCTGCGCGAGTCGATGCCGATCTGGCGCCAGAAATATCCAGGCGTGGAGGAATTAAAGCTTGCCGTGATGGGATGCGTGGTGAACGGCCCGGGAGAATCGAAGCACGCCAACATCGGCATCTCCCTGCCGGGTACGTTTGAAGATCCGGTCGCCCCGGTGTATGTGGACGGACGCCTGCTGCTGACGCTGCGCGGCGATCACATCGTGCAGGAGTTCACAAGAATTCTGGAGGAATACGTGGTAAATCGCTACGGATCGGCGAAGTCCAAAGATCTAGTTGGCGTCCACTAGTTCCGGGGTAGCGGACTCAGGCTGTTCAGGGGTGGAGTCCGCGGCATACTTGGCCGCTTTCTTGCCAGACTTCTTCAGCAGCTGATTCAACGTTGTCGAATCCAATTCTTCTTCAAGACATTTCTGCGCCTTGCGAAAAACGGTGCGCATGGCCTTCTTCAAGTCTTTCGTGTCCTCGGAATCGTGTGCGGCCTGATGCAGCAGCTCCCCGGCATCGAGCGCACGATAAATATCCCGCAATGTGATCTGCTTGGCACTCTTCGCCAGATGCGTTCCGCCCGAAGGACCTTTCGCGCTTGTGACCAGGCCAGCCCGGCTCAGCGCGGAAAGCAGCCGGCGAATCACGACTGGGTTCGTCGCCAGTGCGGTTGCGAGTGCGTGCGATGTGTGGAATTTCTCCGGCTCTGTCGCCATCAACGCGAGCGCTTCGATAGCTGTCGAAAATCGCAGATTGGCTGCCATGTGCCCAAAATTATCACAGATCCTCAATGTTGACTCGACTCAACCCTCGAGCAGAGAGATTGGCGCATGTCCTGTAGGCCAGGCTCTCTTCGATCAGTGCTACCATCAAGGTTTTAGACTGGAGCGAATTCGCTATTGAAGATACTTTTCGTTGGAGATATTTTTGGTGGTGCCGGACGCAGAATTGTCCATGCACATCTGGGCCACCTGCTCGAGACTCATGCAGTCGACCTGGTGGTGATCAATGCAGAAAACGCCGCAGGCGGCTTTGGAGTCACGCCCAACATTGCGGAGGAGATGTTCAACTGGGGCGCGCACGTCCTGACCACGGGCAACCACATCTGGGATAAGCGCGAGATCATCGATTGGATGCAGTCGGTTCCTGCGGACAGCCACGAACGCCCGCGCCGCCTGCTACGGCCTGCCAACTATGTCCCCGGAGTGCCGGGCTACGGCGTTTACGAGGGCAAGTTGCCCAATGGCACGGCATACGCCGTCATCAACCTGCAGGGCCGAACCTTTATGGCAGCAAGCGACGATCCTTTTCGCGCTGCCGATGCCATCCTCGAAAAGTTGCAGGCCAAAGTGATCCTGGTGGATTTTCACGCTGAAGCTACGTCGGAAAAAGTCGCGATGGGCTGGTATCTCGATGGCCGAGTGACCGCCGTGCTGGGAACCCACACTCATGTACCCACTGCAGATGCGCGCATTCTTCCCGGCGGAACGGCATTTCAAACCGACGTTGGCATGAGCGGATCGTATGACAGTGTGATCGGAGTGGAGGTAGAACAGGTACTGGACCGATTCCTGCGCGGCATGCCGGCAAAATTCGATGCGGCCAAGAAGAACCCAAAGATGTGCGCGGCTTTAATTGAGTGCGATGCGACAACGGGACGAGCGCTGTCAATCCGACATTTCATGCTCGGCGAATAACGCAATACGATTGCGAACAACAAGGCCGGGCATCCAGATGGATGCCCGGCCTTGTTTGCGTGCAACAGCAATTAGTGAGTGTGGTGGTGAGTCGTGCGATGAGTTGGTCGCGGCTTGGTGGTCGCAGGCGCTTCCCCGTCCTTCATGATGATCATAGGCGGAGTCTGCGTGTACGAGTCAAAGGTTGCGATGTAGTTGACCATGGAACCGATGGCGGGCGGCGTTTTCAGCGGGGTCTTCATATTGATGGTGAAGTCTGCCTTATTCGACTGCTGCGCATCGTCGGAAACGGCGACTTGGACAGAGTCCGGCGTAGCCGAGATCACTTTTCCAGGCACCTTGGTTGTCAAGCCCTTCATGGTGTCCCAGACTTTGCTGGCATCATCCGGAGTGCCGTTGGCAAGAACAAATTCCTTGTCCGTCAGCGCCATGGTTTTCAGATCGGGCGTGGATGTAACCGCGTTGTGGGCCAGTTCCTGCGGAGACGGCGGCGGCGGCGCGGGCGTAATGGTAAAGCCGGCAGGCGGATTCAGAGATGCCTTTGCCTGGGCCTGGACCTGATCGAATCCATCCATGCCACCGTGGTACTTCTTGTACCAATACTGGGCTGCCTTCTGAATCTCATCCTTGAAGGGCTCTGGAGCATAGGCAGCAGCTCGGGAAAGATACCAGATTGCGTTCACTAGATCCTGTGGCGTCTTCTGGACGTAGGCCGTTCCCAGCAGGTAGGTATCTTCAATTCCAGGGCCGGCGATCTGCTGCGTCGCGGGCATGGCTTTCAATTCCTCCTGGAAATTCTTGATCGCGGTATCGTAATCCTTCTTCTCAAGAGCGTCGTTTGCGATTGCGCCCTCGAATAACGGCGCCACCGCCGCCTTTATCCTGTCGAAGTTAGCCGCATCCGCACCCGCAGGCGCCGTGGCGGACAATCCTGTCTGGGCGTACTTCGCCGCCTCGTCCAGCAACGGTTGAGCTTCCGCGGGATTCGTCTTCTGACCAGCCTGCGCCTTTAAGACATAGGCGCCCAGGGCCAAGGCACGTAGGTCCGTCGGATCGATCTGGAGCACCTGCCGCGCCGCACCCAGAGCCTTATCCGTGTTGCCCGTCTGAGTGTAGGCATCCATCAGGATTTCCAGCACCTGCTTTTTGACAACGCTGTTGGGATACTGCTGTAGAAATCCCTCGATCGCCGATGCCTTCGCCTGGGGCGTCGGCTGACTGATCGCAGCATTATAGGCATTGTATTCCGCAGGATCCTTAATGGTGATCGTGCCTGACCCTGCACTTTGCGCCTGCATCATGGGAGCGGCACTCATGGCGATACCGGCCAGCGCCAGCACCGTGACGTACAAAAACTTTTTCTTCATCTATCACTCCTCGCGAACGAGTGTTTCATTGGGAATATAAAATTTGCCGCGCGCATCTCTGCCAGCGTCGCACCAGCGGCAGACTCCGGCAGCAACAATCGGAGACATCGTAACGAATGGCTTTGACTGAACAGACGGTGCCGCATTTGTGTGGTTAGCAGGATTATAAGGCCGGATATTCCGGTTCGTGTCAGTATTCCACCCAGTGTACTTCTGACGCAATAGCATTCCGCTATGTACGATGCAGTCAGAGGTCTTAGCGGCATGAAATTGGCCAGAAAAACTCGGCGACGTGCGAATGATGGTACTCGGAATGTTTCTGATGCTGCTGGCGGCGCTATGGCTGGTGAAAAAGATTTTGGGTTGAACGTTGAAGCAAAGGGGACTGTGCAGCCTCGCATCGAAGTCATGCAAGGGAGATCGAAATCGTGAATCAGCCCGCTCCGCTTACCGGCCAGATCGCAATCGTCACTGGAGCCAGCCGCGGCATTGGTGCCGCCATCGCGCGCAAGCTGGCTTGGCTGGGAGCCCATGTTGTCCTAACGGCGCGAGACGTGGATCATCTGAACAAGATTGTTGCGGAGATCAACGCTGCCGGCGGCCATGCCGAATCCGATGCCTGCGATTTGACGCAGCCGGAACAGATCGAGGCCTTCGCCCGGCTTGTGTTGCAAACACACTCGCGTTGCGACATTCTCGTCAACAACGCGGGCGTGGGATGGTTGCAGGGCCCGCTGCACGAAACTCCGCCCGACGTCTGGGAACAGCAGGTCGCAGTGAATCTGAAGGCGCCGTACCTGATGCTGCGCGCATTCGCACCCGCGATGATTGCGGCCAGGCGAGGACACATCATCAACATATCTTCCCTGGCCAGCAAGAATCCTGTACCAAACGGGGCCGCCTACGCGGCCACAAAATGGGGATTGAATGGCATGATGGTGTCTGCTGCGGAGGAGCTGCGGCAATTCCAGGTGCGGGTATCGTTAGTGGCTCCGGGAACCGTACGCACGGAATTCGGCTCCGGACAATCCAGTCATAAGTCTGCCTTGGGCGCGATTGCGCCCGAAGATATCGCGAAGATAGTTGCCTTATTGGTTACCCAGGCAGATGAATCCTTCATCAGCGAAGTGCTGGTACGGCCTACACTGAAAAAGTAAGGCTTTGGTTGCACCTGTCGACCGGATATCCTCTATTCGCCCAAGACGCGGCGGCTCTCCCTTGGTGTCAGATTCCAACACGGTACTAGCGGTTGGGTTATGTACTTCTTATCCACAACCTGCTGTATCCTTATATTGACCCGGCGCTTTGTCCGGGCTAAAGTGAAGCCATCGGCAGGGCTCGTTTCACGCCGCCGCAACGCTGTTTTCAGAGGTGTCGATTGCTCGAACTTAAGCGCATTCATATTCTCGGCTTCAAGTCCTTCTGCGATCGCACGGAGGTATTGCTCGACAGCAATGGTGTCACTGCGATTGTGGGCCCCAACGGATGCGGCAAATCCAATATTTCCGATGCCATCAGCTGGGTGCTGGGCGAGCAGTCGGCGAAAGACTTGCGCGGCATCAAGATGGAAGACGTTATCTTCTCGGGTACGCGGGAGCGGAAACCGACCGGCATGGCCGAGGTATCGCTGGTTTTGATCGATCCCGAAGTGTACCGGCCTGCGGGTTCGCATCCTGGGCCAGAGATGGTTATCGACGATTGGGATGAAGCCGCGGTACGGTCGCAGGCGGCGCAAGAGACGGAAGAAATTATTGCCGAGTTGCAGCCGGGACAAATCCTTGAGGGTCCGGTCGAGGTCGAGCGCAAGGGTGCGGCCCAGGCGGAGGAGTCGGAAGGATCTGCAGCCGCGAATGCGAGTACTCCCGCCGAAGGCAATGTGGTGCTGAAAATTCGCCGGCGAAAATTTCAACGCAATCATGCGCAGGATGGCGAAATCATCATTTCGCGGCGACTATTCCGGACGGGCGAAAGCGAATACCTGCTGAATGGAAAGCTTTGCCGTTTGCGCGACATTCACGACGTGCTGATGGGCACGGGTCTTAGTTCAGACTCCTACGGAATCATCGGGCAGGAGCGAATTGGGCAACTGTTGAGCAGCAAACCGCACGAGCGCCGGGCCATTATCGAAGAAGCCGCAGGGATCACGCGCTTTAAAACCAAGAAGCATTTGGCGGAGCTACGACTGGAGCAAGCAAAGCAAAATCTGGCGCGCGTGAATGACATTTTCGACGAAGTCTCGCGCCAGATGAATTCGCTGAAGCGCCAGGCAGCGAAAGCCGAGCGTTACGGTGCGTTACGCGATGAGCTTCGCCAACGGCTGCGGGTAGTGATTGCGACAAGGATTTCGCTGACGGATGAGGCCACTGTCGCGGTGGCAACGGAGTTAGCACAGTTGAACGGAGAGATCGATGGCATGACGCAGTCCATCGCCGCCGTAGATCAGCAGCGAGCGGCTGCCGTTGCCGAAGGTTACACCCGCGAACAGCAGGCGCGCGATGCCGCCACCAGCGCCAATAACGCTTCAATAGAGTTGGAACGGACGCTGGGCCAACTGAAAGCGAACGAAGATCGCGCCGCGGACCTGAAGGTGCGCCTACAGGCGGCCCAGGCGGAGATGGCGCAAACCCAGCAACAACTGACGGGCCTGGAAACCGAACGCACCCAGCAGAAGGCGTTCCTCGCGCAGGCGCAGCAGGCTGTCGATCTGGCGCGGCAAGACATGCAGGCGCGGCAAAACGCATTTCAGACAGCGACCACGGAGCTGGCCTCCGTGAACGAGCGCATGGAGACTGCTCGACGCCAGATGCTGCATTGGATGACGCAGGCCAACCAGGTACGCAACCAGATCAGCCAGGGTGAAGCGAGTCTCGAGGGCTACCAGCGTGAAGCCGAACGCCTGGCGACTGAACGCGCCGGGGTGCATACCGAACTGGAGAAGCTCGGCGTCGAACGGGGACAGGTTTCGCTGAACTTCGCTTCCGCCAGCACAGCCCTGCAGGATACGGAAGCCGAGTTAAAAACGTTGCGCGCTGAACTGGAAACCCAGCGCACCGAAGAAGCCGCGTCTCGGCGTCAGGCTGACCAATTGCGCGCCGAGCAAGCCACGCTGCAGGGACGCCGAAATTCCCTGGAGTCGCTGATTCGAGAACATAGCTACTCGACCGACACGGTTCGGCAGTTGTTGCGAACCAACACCATGGAAGGTGGACACGCGCCGGTCGGCGTCTTGGCAGATTTTGTCGAAGTCTCCGATAAATATGAAGCGGTAGTGGATGAGTTCCTGCGCGATGAGCTGAATTTTATCGTGGTGAAAAGCTGGAACGATGCGCAGGAGGGCATGCGCGTCCTGAAGACCGACGTCGACGGCCGCGCGACTTTCCTGGTGCACCCAGATGACTCGCAGGCGAAGTTTTCTTTCGCGCCGGGAATGGTGCAACCGCTCAGCGAAGCTCGCGATGGGGTGGTGCGGCTGAAGGATTGCATCCGAGTGCTGGATGGATTCGGCAGCTCGCTGGAGGTGATTCTGCCAAAGCTGCGGCATGGCTATGTGGTGCCGGACTCTGAAGTGGCGCGCTCGCTCGCACTAGAAAATCCAGAGGCGTTTTTCCTATCGCCCAACGGGGAATGTTTTCACAATGTCACGGTGACCGGCGGCAAACCGAGCGTCGAAGGCCCTCTGGCGCTGAAGCGAGAATTGCGCAGCACGCAGAAATCACTGGCCGGAGTAGAAGACTCTCTGGCCGGCGCGGAGATGGAAACCGCGAAGCTGGCCCACATGGTCGCGGAGTTGTCACAGCGGATTGAAATCAAGTCCGCCGAACGGCGCAAGGCAGAACAAGAATCTGCTCACACGGGCGCTGCCCTGCGGCAATTGGAAGCTGAGGTCGGGCGCCTGGAACGGCGACTAAGTGAATGGACGCTGCAGGCCGAGCGCAATACCGCCGCACAGGCGCAAAAAAGTGAGTGGCTCGCGCAGCGGCGAGAGGAAGTCGAGCGGTACGAACAGCAGCGGATTCAGTTTGAGCAGCAGCTGAACGAAGCACAGGGCTCGCTGGAAGAACTTCGACTGGCGCGCGACGCGGCCCAACAGCAGATGTCCGCAGCCTCAATCGAACTGGCGGGTCTGGAAGAGCGGAGACGGGGCGCAGTGAGCTCCTCCGAGCGACTGGATCGCATGGTGCAAGGACTGGAACAGCGGGTACGACAACTGGAGCAGATGATTGCCTCCGGCGATGCGGAGCAGAAGCAGCGCGTTGTGGAGCAGGAGCGGTTGCAACTGCGAAGCCAGGAGCTGGAAACGACGCGCACGACAGCTCGGCAACAGGCGGAAGAGCTGGCACAGCAGTCGGCAGCGCTGCGGCAGCAGGCGGCTGAAGTGGAGCAGCAGGTTCGCGGACTACGTGTCGAGTTGGAAGCCTTCCGCGACCGCCGCAGTGAAGCCGCTGCGCGCGCCGCACGTCTCTCCTCTGACCTGCTGCATTTGGAAGAAACCTGCCTGCAGGATCTTTCCGTACCCGCCGATGAATTGCGCGCGGATGAGACATTGATTCGACTGGAAGCCGAACCGCTGGCCGCGGAAGAGGAAGCCTGCCGCACCATCAAGCAAAAGCTGGAGTCCATGGGACCCGTCAACATGATGGCGCTGGACGAGTACAAGGAAGCCTCAGAGCGTCATGCATTCCTGGAAACGCAGCGGAAAGACCTGATCGATTCCATTGAGAACACGCAGAACAGCATCCGCGAGATTGAAGTCGTGCTGCGCAGCAAGTTCGAAGAGGCCTTCGCGGCCATCAACGAGAATTTCTCAGTGGCGTTTGCCGACCTGTTTGGCGGCGGCCAGGCATTGATGAAACTCACCGACCAGGAAAATTCCGACGACAGTGGCGTCGACATCATTGCGTCACCTCCTGGGAAAAAACTGCAAAATATCCTGCTACTCTCTGGTGGGGAGAAGTCACTCACAGCGTTATCGCTGTTGATGGCAATCTTCCAGTTCCAGCCGAGCCCCTTCTGCGTGCTGGATGAGGTGGATGCTGCACTGGACGAATCGAACGTGGGCCGGCTTGCGAACATGCTGAAAAAGATGAGCGTGCACACCCATTTCATCGTCATTACACACAGCAAGCGAATGATGCAGGCAGCCGATGCCATCTTCGGCGTGACCATGCAGGAGCCGGGCGTTTCGAAAATTGTTTCGGTCCGACTGCACCATGATCGAGCGCTGGAGAGAGCCAGCGCCTGAGTGCCCGAAGTGATGTCGGCATGCAAACAATTCGTCTCTGGGAGCATCCGTAGTTGTAAGCTGCTTACCAGAGACCAATTCGCATGAAAGGCTCAAAGGTATGCCAGACGCACTTCTTCAAGCCGACCTCCCGAATCTGAAACTTTACGCACGCGGGAAGGTTCGAGACATCTATGCTGTGGGCGACGACCTGTTAATGATCGCCACCGACCGAATCTCCGCTTTCGATCACATTTTAGCGACCGGTATTCCAGACAAAGGCAAAATTCTCACGCAGATTTCTCTGTTCTGGTTCAAGGTGCTATCCGATTTGGTGCCAACGCATCTGATCACCGCCGATGTCAACTTGTATCCTGAAGTGCTCCAGCCCTATCGCCAGCTGTTGCATTTCCGTTCCATGCTGGTCAAGCCCGCGGAAATCTTTCCCTTCGAGTGCGTTGTTCGTGGATATCTGACGGGCTCTGCCTGGAAGGATTATCAAGAGACCGGCAGCGTATGCGGGATCGCCTTATTGCCGGGCATGGTCGAATCCGAAAAGCTGCCGGAGCCGATTTTTACTCCCGCTACCAAAGCGCCTGCGGGCGAACACGATATAAATATCACCATGGAAGAAATGGGCAATCGCATCGGCCGCACCAATGCGGAGTTGCTGCGAGACTTGAGCCTGATGATCTATGATCGCGCCTCGCGGCATGTGGACGGGCAAGACATGATCCTCGCCGATACCAAGTTCGAGTTCGGCCAGACTGCGCACGGAGTGGTTCTGGCGGACGAGGCTCTGACTCCCGATTCTTCCCGATATTGGTGGAAGAGTAGCTATCAACCAGGGGGGCCGCAGGTTTCTTTTGACAAGCAGTTCGTGCGTGACTATCTAGTGGAAAGCCACTGGAACAAACAGGCGCCGGCTCCATCGCTACCTGAGGACGTGGTGGCACGAACCCAGGAAAAATATCTTGAAGCCTTTCGTCGCATCACCGGCCGCACTTCGCTGCACTAGCCATTTCTCCCATTGGCTGTTAGTAAATTGCATTCACTGTAGGGGTCACAAAACTGCGTGAATTCCTCTGGCACTTCATCTCGATTCAGGAGAGCTGGCTTTGGCTGGTATGACCCTTTTCGATTGGTTCGTCGTCGTCATCATTGTTCTGTCGACCATCATGGCGGCGATACAGGGACTGGTGTTGGAGTTGGTGTCGCTCGCCGCGCTTGTGCTGGGTCTGTGGCTGGCGTTCTGGAATTACCATGTGTTGGCAACTCCACTGTCACACGTGATTCACTCCGAGGGCGTGGCCGACGTGGTGGCGTTTCTGCTGATTGCGCTGGGAGTAATGATGGTCATCGGGCTGATCGGAAGTGGCATTTCAAGAGTGGTACGCACCGCCGGACTGGGCGGACTGGACAGTTTATTAGGCGCAATATTTGGAGTGATTCGCGGCTGCTTCCTGGTGGTGGTTGCTATCATAGCTATTGCCGCGTTCGTACCTCAGAAAAACTGGCTGCAAGGATCGAAGCTGGCGCCGTACTTTCTATCGGCAGCCAATGACCTGTCAGCGGGTGCGCCTGCGGAATTGCAGCATAAGATTCAAGAGGGAGTGGCTATCATCAAGCAAGGTCCAGGCTGGATTCAATTCCACTTGCATCCTCCCCCCGCCACACGTTAGAACATTGAGTAGACTTTTCGAAATATTTTTTCGCTATTAGCAACGTTCACTGCCGCAGCATTTGCCAGCCGGGTTAGAGAGGTCACAAGTGAAACGCGAATTGGATAATCTTGTCGTACAGATGTACGCCAGTGGCATCACCTACGAGGAGGCTGTCCGCGAGTTTCGCCGACGATACATTCAGGAAGTTTTGCGCAACAACAAGGGCAACCAGTGCAAGGCTGCGCGGGAGCTTGGAGTGCACCGCAACACACTGAGCCGCACTATGGCTGAGCTGGAACTGGATCCCGTGCAGATCAAGCTGGGGCTGAAACGTCCGCCTCGCGGGGACCACGCTGTTCTTCCGGCGGTGCAACTGGTACGCTCGAGGTAGTGACCCGACTCCGGGTAAGGCAGTGTATCGGCGCGTGGAAAAGATCCAATCAACGCAAGAACGTTCCTTCCACATCCCGATATTGAGCTGCGTTTCGTGCCTGCAACGGGCCATCAATCCACGAAACCGAAGGTTCATCAGCCGCATCGGTCGCGACCGCAGGTCTGACCGCAAATTCTCTTTGACAGCTACTCCGTGGCAAAGAAAGTCTATTGCTGCCGGCCTGGTGCTGTCGCTGGGAATTTTCACTTGTGTTCCGCAAGCAATCGCGGACGATACCTCACATTCGGCGACTCCTGCCATTGCGGCCCCCACGACTTCGCAAAGCGAACCGGCTTCGGTTCCAAAACCGAGCGCGCAACAGATCGCCAAGGCGAGAGAATATTTTCGTAAAGGCACGCATGCGCTTCAGTCCAAGAATTCTTCGCAGGCGCTGACACTGTTCGCAAAAGCCCACTTGCTTGACCCCACCAACGGTCCTTACCTGGCGGCTTATGAACTAGCCCGTCAGCAGTGGGTGGGTACCATGTTGCAGACGGCAAAACAGGACCAGCAGGCTGGTAAAGATACCGCAGCCAAGCAGCAATTGGAACAGGCGCTGAACCTGGACCCGGGCAATCCTTTTGTTCGGGAACATATTCAGTCTCTGGATGCCGAACAAGATCCGGCTGTCATCGAGTCGAGGCCGATGCCAAAGTTCGCCACCGGACTGATCGAACTTGCGCCCTCGCAAATTCGATCGACCTTTCATCTTCGAGGCAGTGCGCAGGACATCCTGCGCCAGGTTCTTTCCGCCTACGGAATCGCCGCCATCCTGGATGACTCTGTTCCGACCAAGCAAATCCAGATGGACCTGGACCATGCCTCGTTTAGCCAGGCGTCTGACGCAGTGGAGCTGGCGACGGGAACATTCTGGGTAGCCCTGGACCCAGCCCACGTGCTGGTCGCCAAAGACACGCCGGAGAATCGCAAGAAATTCGATCGACTTCTGCTGGAAACCATTTATCTTCCCGGGCAGGATAAGACGGAGCTGATTAACACCGTGAACGTAATCCGCAACGTATTCGGAGTTCGTCAGATTTCGAGTCACGCAGACCAGGGCACGGTGACGATTCGTTCCACCGAGAGCACCCTGCGCGCGATTAACGAAACCGTGCAGCAACTCTATCTCGACAAGCCGGAAGTAATGCTGGATATCCGCGTCTACCAGGTCAACGACTCGCGTCAGCAAGACCTGGGCGTATCGTTCCCGCAGCAACTGAATGTGTTCAACGTGACGTCGCAGCTGACCAGCATCATCAGCAGCAACCAGAGCACAATTACCGAATTGATCGCGGCCGGGCTGGTGAATCCTGGAGACCTGGCGGGAATTGCGGCACTGCTGGTTGGACTGGGTCTGGTGAACGGAACGGTGCTGAATCAGCCATTCGCCTTGTTTGGCAATGGCCTCACGCTCAGTGGTATGTCCTTCGGCAGCACGACCGTCAATGCTTCACTGAATATTTCCGACACGCGCGAAATCGATCACGTCGAGCTACGCGCCGGCGACCTGCAGAAACAGACGGTGAAGATTGGACAGCGTTATCCCATCGTGACGCAAAGCTATTCCGCTGGGACGCAAACGCCGACATCGAATACCAGTATCGCAAGCCTGCTAGCGGGAACGTCGGCCACCGCAGCCGCCTCTACGGATCCTCTGGCGTTGGCCCCCACGGTGCAATATCAGGATCTGGGGCTGACCGTAAATGCGCTCCCACGCATTCTGCAGAACAAAGACGTCCAGATGCAGTTGCAGGTGACCATAGCTTCCTTGGCTGGAGCCTCCGTAAATGGGTCACCCATCATTAACAATCGTGATTTCATCACCACCATCCAGATTCCTGACGGCGGCACGGCGCTAGTCACCAGCGCGGTCAGCAGCACGGAGTCGTTGTCTCTATCCGGCATTCCTGGGCTGAGTGAACTCCCCGGTTTTAGCTGGACGGCCAGCCCCACCACCAATCTCACCTCGGGCAGACTCTTGATTGTGATCAGTCCGCACATCATCAGCGCGACGCATACGCGCCTCGCTTCCAAAATGCTATTTCTTCCCCAGGGAGAGATGGGACAGCAGGATTAAGCTAAACCGCGAATGGCCCGCCACGTGTAGTTTGCCGAATCCGGTTTCCTGCAGCTTTGCCTGGGCTGTTATTAGCGGGCTGTGACATCCAGTTGCACTGGAAGCGTCTGCGGCGGATTGCAGGCTTTATTGTCGCAGGCCTGGTAATGCAACTGACCGCGCATGGCGTAATGACCGGCACGCGCGTGCAGTCGAACCAGCACGGCAAAGTTGCCGGTATACACGCTAAGCGCATCTTTCGGTGAGAACTGGAAGTGATAATCCACTCCCGGCGGATAATCGACATTCGCGACTTCAACTCCCGACGTTTTCTCGAGGGTCAGCGTCGTCGGAATCAGAAACTCCGAATGCGGCGTATGAGAATTGATGTGCAATCCCTGCTCGATGGTGAATCGCAGCTCAACATCCTTTGGAGCCGCAGCGGGTGAGGTCGCCTTGACGGTCACCTGCGGCGAGGAAACCATCTGTACCCACTGCTTTGACTGGTGTGCGCCAAAGCCGATGCCGCGCGGCCCCGGCTGCCATCCCGACTGCCCCATCGAAGCGCCGGCACACGCGATTCCTGCAGCCAAGACGAGAACAACCGCTAACTTCCCTCTTGGCATGCTCAAGCTCCCGTAGCAAGAATCTTTTGGATATTGGCTTCCATTTCGCTTTCAGAAATCAATCCGCCCGATTCGACGATCACCTTGCCATCGCGCCCGATGTAGTAGGACGTCGGCAGATAATCGACGCCGCCATAAGCCTTGTTCATCTGGTCGTCGTACATCAGTACGGGATAATCAACGCCCATCTTCGCTATGAAATCGCCGATCTGTTTTGTGGACCCATCATCCTCAGAAATGCCAAGCACGGTGAATCCCTGGGAGGCATATTTCTTCTGCATTTGGATCAGCCACGGCATTTCGAGCTTGCAGGGACCGCACCATGTGGCCCAGAAATTCAGTAAAACGGCCTTTCCCTTGTAATCCGAGAGCGAGACGGTTTTGCCGTCGACGCTCTTTAGAGTGAAGGACGGCGCCGGTTTATCGCGGAAATCAGGCAGGCCCTGGGCCGCTGGCGAGTTTTCATCCGTGCTGGAGGTCGTCGCGGCAGTATTTCCCGAGTTCGTCGAAGTCTCACCGAGAAACTTGCGTAACTCCGGGGACGCGGTCTGCGCGGCCGGGGGCGTATTCATCGTCTTTCTCATCCGGTACGCCATCACTCCAGACCAGATCATTGCGGTGACGCCTGCGACCAGAATCAGGACGACGATTGCACTGCGCTTCATTTCTACTCCTTGATCCTGCGAACCATAAGGTTCGCGATCCTACTTTCTATTGTATCGGGCGAGGAGCCACCGTATCCATCCCCTGGCGCGACAAAAGTACCCCAGATGCAGCAAAGGCGTGGATTGTCCGCGCCCCTGATGCAACCAAGATTGATGCCGTCCCGCGCCCAGGCGATGGGATGAAAGCATCTGCCAGATTAACTGAAAAGCATTCCCAACAGACCCATGGCTAAGAACACGAGCATGCCGATGCGGATCCAGCGGTGCGCCCTGGAATGAAGACTGATCGGTTCATCCGGGACTTCGGCGATTTCCAGGGCCGACAGATCGTCAGTCTCCGGAAACCATAAGACCGCAGCCGGGAGTAGCGGCAATCCGCCCAGAGAAATCGAGGGCCGCAAATCAGCCCAGGCTGAGTGGTGCGGAAGCTGCGGCGGCGATGCAATGTTCCTTGCCATCGTGACCGTCGCAAGTGACCGGCTCAAGGTCCGGTCTCCGAGAGATATCGCTTTGAGCATGTTTGACCCTGCCGGAATCGGCGTGAAGACGGTCCGATCTCCGCTGGCGGCCAGATTCAGCGCGTAGCACAGCGAGCCTGTGTCCGCAGCGTTGTCCGCCAGCTCATTCACGGTTTGGGTGGTGGCATATGCGGGTCGTACACACCAGGCCAGGACGACGAAGATAGCAAGCCCTGAGAACAGCCATTTCACTCGCGAGACATGACAGGAAGAGAGAGACTGAGGAGCGACCACAAGAGGACGTTTCCGTGGATATGGAGCGGCAGAAAGAGACGGAAGTCTCAGGGCATGCATCAGGGTCAACTCCAATGGGGGTTGAAGTGCGTGGCATGATTTCCGAGGCTGGAGAAGTGACGCGAGATCACCGGCCCAGGGCAGAAAAATGAGCAAAGTATGTTCGGTGCTCGAGCGAGGCCCGTGAATTCTTATAAGAGCTGGCCGTCTGCTGACGAGTGCCAAACAAAAAGTTACAGTTGCTGTTGCAGGGGCGTCTAGGGATTTCCGCTTTGATGGGTACACCATCGTGCCGTTACCAATGGCGGAATACTTTCGTACCATGGAAGCTTTTACATCTCCGGAGAAAGCGGCATTCGGATTGCGCTGCGTCGTGTTGCAGAATGGATTCCGCACCTCCGATGCAGTATCTTCTAACTGAGTTCCCTGCTGCGGATACCGATGAAAGCACAGAAAAAATCGAAGGGTATATCGCGTGTGTCCAGCGTACAGAACAGTTCTGGCGGTGTGGATCCGGCACGGTTGGTTCGCATTGAGGCGCAGGCGTTGATGGCGCTGGCGGATCGACTGGAAGCAGATACCTCAACGTCGAAGAGCATGGCCAGGGAGTTTGCGCGCGCCGTCGATCTGATTGTTGCCTGCGGCACCGCTGGTGGCCGCGTGGTGGTCACCGGAATGGGCAAGAGCGGAATCATCGCACAGAAAATTGCCGCCACTTTTAGTTCAACCGGCTCCCCGGCGCTGTTTCTGCATCCCGCGGAAGCGCATCATGGCGACCTGGGCATGCTGGCCAAAGGCGATGTTGTGATTGCCCTGTCGGCTAGCGGCGAGACGGAGGAAATTCTTCGCCTGCTGGAAATGTTGAAGCGCATCGGCGATGCGCTGATCAGTTTCTGCTGCGATATGCATTCCACCCTCGCCCAGGCTAGCGATGTTGCCCTGGATTGTTCTGTGGAGCAGGAAGCCTGCACGCTGGGGCTGGCTCCGACAGCTTCGACCACAACCATGCTCGCGCTCGGCGACGCGCTTGCGATTGCCATTTCCGCTCGCAAGGGTTTTCGCGCGGAAGATTTTGCCAATCTGCATCCCGGCGGAAAGCTGGGCAAGCGGCTGATGCGGGTCGGTCAATTGATGCACTCCGGCGATGCCGTACCGCGTGTTGGGCCGAAGACGGCAATGACAGACGTGATCTACGAAATGTCGAGCAAAGGCCTGGGCATGACCACAGTTGTAGCGGACGGAAAGCTGGTGGGCTTGTTGAGCGATGGCGACCTGCGTCGACTGTTGGAGAAGGAGGGGGCGAGTGCGCTGGCGAAAACGGCGGGTGAAGCCATGCATCCCAACCCGTTGACGATTGGCACCGATGAGTTTGCCGCCGAAGCCTTGCGTCGCATGGAAGAGCGCAAGATTACTTCGCTGATCGTGGTCGATGGCGAAGGTCAGATCGAAGGTGTCATCCACCTGCACGACCTCTGGGGCACGGAATTGTTCTAAGGGACAACCTTATCCATTGTGCGAAAACCTGTGAGGAACCTTACATGCCGATTGTCTCTGGAGGACTGCCAGATACGGGGGAACAACATTTGCACAAACCGTGGCGCAAAGATTGGGTACGCTTTACCTGTGCATCGATGCAATCGAGCAAGCAATCAGTTCCCAAGCGCGCCGATATCCGGTCCGGGCTGTGACGGGTTATGTTGTTTCGTATCGCATCCCCGCGGATAATCTCAAAATCGGCGGGCGCGTCGTCACTGATTTCGTCGATCCGCTTCGCATCACTCGGGATGCATGGTTTTCCGTCGACCTGAACCGACTTGAATTCGGAAGCGACGTTCGGCATGCAATCAGACAAACGAAGAGACCGGCGCAGAAACAAGTAGAATGAAGAGATTGAGCTATTGAACACGATAAGGACACTGACCCTACCCATGCATCGCTGGTCGCAGCTTTTTCTTCCCACTCTTCGTGAAGCCCCGGCAGACGCCGAAGTCGCCAGTCACAAGTTTCTGGTTCGCGCCGGATACATCCGCCAGTTGGGCGCCGGCATCTACTCTTACCTATTCCTTGGGCAGCGTTCGATCAATAAGATTGTCGCGATTGTGCGAGAGGAAATGGACTCGATCGGACAGGAATTTCTGCTGCCTGCGTTGTTGCCGCGCGAGTTGTGGGAGCAGAGCGGGCGCTGGACCAGCATGGGTGACAACATGTTCCGACTGAAAGATCGCAAGGGCGCCGATCTGTGCCTGGGAATGACGCATGAAGAAGTGATGACGGAAATCGCGCGTAAAGAATTGCGCAGCTACAAACAGCTGCCGCAAATCTGGTATCAGATTCAGACCAAGTTCCGCGATGAACCGCGGCCCAAGGCAGGCCTGCTGCGAGTGCGCCAGTTCCTGATGAAGGATGCATACTCCTTCGATCTCGATGCGGCCGGACTCGACGCCAGCTACCAGAAGCATGACGCGGTTTATCGACGAATTTTCTCTCGATGTGGCCTGAAGTTTGTTGCGGTCGAGGCGGATTCCGGCGCCATGGGAGGCAGCCAATCCCAGGAGTTTATGGTGTACACAGATGCCGGCGAAGACTTGATCGCCAGCTGCGCGCAATGCGGCTATGCCGCCAATGTTGAAAAAGCGACCTCGCAACTGGCACCGTCCGAAGACCTTGCGCCGACCGGCGACGGTCTGCCGGAACTGGTGCATACGCCGGGAATGGGCGCGATTGCGGACGTGACCGCTTTCATGAAGGTGAGCGCCAGTCAGGACATCAAATGCGTCGCCTACATGGCGGAAAAGCGGGATGCGGCTGACCAACCGGTTTGGCTGGCGGTGGCCGTCTTTTTGCGCGGCGATCACAATGTGAACGAAACCAAGCTGATGGGACTGCTGCGCGCCGGACAACTTCGGCCTATGTTGCCGGAAGAGCTGGCAATTTACTTCAAGGCTCCGGGAGGATTTTTGGGGCCGGTCGGTTTGACGCAGACGGTCGAGCCGAATCTGCTGCCCGAGTTGCAACGCGCGACCTTCCAGCCCAACAAAACGCAGCAGTTCTGGGCGGCAGCCAACCGGCTGAAGATGGTTGTGGTGCTGGATGAAGCCCTGGCGGAGCGCAGCAATATGATTTGTGGGGCCAACAAGCTGGACTACCATTTTCGCAACGTAACGCCCAAGCGGGATTTCAGCTGGACGGTTGCGGCCAGTGTTCGCGCAGTGAACGAGGGCGAAGGTTGCCCCACGTGCAACGCACCGCTACGAGTTGCCAAAGCCGTGGAGATCGGACACATCTTCAAGCTTGGCTACCGCTATACGGATAGCATGGGCGCGCGCGTGCTGGATCCCAACGGGAAAGAAGTTACACCGATCATGGGCAGCTACGGCATCGGCATTGAGCGCATCCTGACTGCCAACGTGGAGCAAAGCTTCGATGACAATGGGTTTTCCCTGCCGCCCTCGATTGCACCGTTCGATGTGGTGGTGACAATTACCAACGTAAGCGACGCGGGTCTAAAGACCAGCGGCGAAAAGCTGGCGCAGGAATTAAGCGCTGCCGGTCTGGACGTTTTGCTGGATGATAGGGAAGAGCGCGCCGGCGTAAAGTTCAAAGATGCAGACCTGGTTGGAATTCCATTTCGGGTAAATGTGGGGAAAAAAGCCGCCGATGGAATCGTGGAGTTGGTTACGCGGTCCAGCAGGAGCAGCGAAGATATCCCGCTTGAATCCGCCGCAAAACAGATTCAAGAACGTGTGCAGGCCGCCACGCCGGTGGCTTTGGCATAGGCCAACGACCCGACGGCGAATAGAATGAAGCGCTCTGCATGCGTGCCGGCAACAACAGTCGACCGAGCAACGACAGTCGAGAGGAACGATGGCAGGAACCGAGAGACCTCCGCGAACAACATCGCGGCCCAATCCATCCAACGGAGCTGGCAGGACACGAGTCGCAAGCGGAGGCGGAAATCGTCCACGCATGCGCTCCGCCGGCCGCGGGGGCAGCAAGAAATGGCACTCGGATTGGAAAATCAGAGTCCTGCTGGCGCTGGCGGCATGCGTTTTGTTGGTCTGCGCGGTGGGCGGCATCGTTTTCGCGTACTACTATCACGCCTACGAACATGTAGTGGAACAGCGCTTACGCCAGCCGCTGTTTGCGAATACGGCGAAGATCTATGCGGCTCCAGCGGAGGTGCGACCCGACCAGAAATACAGCGTGCAGGAAATAGCGCACGAGCTGAATCAGGCGGGCTATAGTCCGGTCGGCCAATCGCATCCATCCCAATTGGGAACCTACGCGCTCACCGAGAGCAGCATCCACATTCAGCCCGGTCCGCAGTCTTACCACGCTCCGGATGGCGCAACCGTCTACACCGCCAAGGGCGTGGTGACAGCGATCAAGGCAGATGATGGCGAGCAGCTGAGTGCGTACGAACTGGAACCGCAATTGATCACCGGACTCTCCGACAAAGATCGCGGCAAGCGACGCCTGGTGACGTACGACGAGCTGCCAAAATATCTTGTCCCTGCCGTCACGTCGATTGAAGATCGGCGCTTTTTCGAACATGGCGCAGTGGACTATGTGCGCGTCTTCGGCGCTGCTTTCGCCGATCTGCGATCTCGCCGGTATAGCGAAGGCAGTTCCACGCTGACCATGCAGGTGGCCCGGCTTTTCTTCCTCTCTCCTGAAAAGCGTTTGAAAAGAAAAATCATTCAAACCGCCATTGCTTTTCAGTTGGAGAATCACTACACCAAGAAGCAAATCTTTACGATCTACGCCAATGAAATTCCGTTGGGCCAACGTGGAAGTTTTGCTATTGACGGCTTCGGAGAAGCGGCGCAGGCCTATTTTGGCAAGAATATTCGCGACCTGAATCTGCCGGAGTGCGCGCTGCTGGCCGGAATGATCCAAGGACCCAGCCGCCTTTCGCCCTACCGCTTTCCACAACGCGCCATTGCACGCCGAAACATAGTGCTAGACGCCATGGTGGAAACCCGTTCGATTACGCGCCAGCAAGCCAAAGAGGCCAAAGCAGCGCCTCTCAGTCTGGCTCCGTTCAGCGTGGATGAGCGGGAGGCGCCCTATTTTGTCGATCTGGTGCGCAAAAGGCTGATGGAGCGCTATGGCGATCGCGACATCAACGGCGAGGGTCTCCACATCTATACCTCACTCGATCCGGACCTGCAGAGCATCGCCACAGCTGCCGTTGAAGACGGCATGAAAAGTGTGGACGCCATGGTACGGCGGCGATATGAACGGCATACTCGCCATGGCATCGTGATGACGAACCAGCACATCACCTATCCGCAGGTGGCGCTGATTGCTTTGAACCCCCATACGGGCCAGGTGCTGGCGCTGGTGGGTGGACGCAATTACGGCGCCAGCCAGTTGAATCATGCCGTCGCCCAGCGTCCGATGGGATCGTCATTTAAGCCGTTTGTGTACGCAACAGCCTTCAACAGCAGTCTGACAGGAGTTCCGCTGCCGGGCCAGCAGGGTGTATTTACCGCAGTGACCATGTTGAACGATGCTGACACGACCTTCGATTTCGACAATGGCGCCGTACAGTATTCGCCGCACAACTACAAGCACGAACAGATGGGCATGATTACGGCGCGCACCGCACTGATGCTGTCGCAGAACGTCGCCACCATCGCGCTGGGACAAATGGTCGGCTTCGACAATGTGGCTGCATTGGCCCATCAGGCCGGCATTGCTTCTGTAGAGGCAACGCCGTCCATGGCTATTGGCGCCTACGGTGCTTCCCCGCTCCAGGTAGCCGGTGCATACACTGTCTTCGCTAACAATGGAGTCAGGATTGAGCCCAACATGATCTCTTCAGTTCGAACGGCGGGCGGAGATGTGGTGGACGATTTTGCTCCTATTTCTAAGCCGGTGCTGGATCCCCGCGTGGCGTTCTTGACAACGAGTTTGATGGAAGACGTCATCAACCACGGCACAGCGGCGAGGGTGCGGGGCCTGGGGTTCACCGCGCCTGCCGCCGGTAAAACCGGGACCGAGCACGACGCGTGGTTCGCCGGTTACACCAGCAATCTGCTGTGCGTGATCTGGATCGGCAATGACGATTACACCGATTTGAAACTCGAAGGCGCGCAGGCTGCTGTACCCATGTGGGCGGAGTTCATGAAGAGTGCGGTGACGCTGCCGCAGTATTCCGACACGGAAATCTTTGATCCTCCCGCCGGCATCACTGAAGTGACACTGGATAAAGCGACCAACCTGATTGCGGACGCTTCGTGCCCCGACGACTATACCGCGGCGTTTCTGGATGGAACGCAGCCGACCGGCACCTGCGACCATCCCAACGGCGACCAGCGAAACATTTTTCAAAAGATGTTCGGCCTGGGAGAAAAAGGAACCAGTCCGCCTTTGATCTCTCCACCGCCGACGAACGTGGTACAGCCACAAGCTCCGCAGGGAAACAACCCTACGAATGCGCAGAATGGGCAACAGAATCAGGTTGAGCCAAAGAAGAAGAAAAAGGGATTGTTTGGCAAGATCTTTGGCGTCTTTAAAGATGACGACAAGAAGAAAAACCAGGATCCGAATCAGAATCAGCAACCGCAACCGTAGTTGTTCATCGAATGGATAGCGGGTCCGGAACAACAAGCGGAGTCCGGATCAAATTCGTTCGGACTGTTAGACGCTGCCCTCCGCAGATGACGCGGCCTCCATGCCACATGGAGTGGCCGCAGAACGGACGCAAATGACTGAGCTGACACAACTAGGAACGGTGAAAGATCCTGTCTGCGGGATGCAGGTTTCTCCTGACAAGGCAGCGGCATCGGTAGAACATTCCGGAAAAACATACTTCTTCTGCTGTAACGGCTGCGCAGAGAAATTTCGTTCACACCCTGAGCAATACACGCCAACGGAGATTGATCCTGTCTGCGGGATGAAAGTGGCACCGGCGCGCGCGGCGGGACAGGTCGAACACAATGGCAAAACATATTTCTTCTGCGGAAAATCGTGTGTGGCGAAGTTTGCCGCCGACCCTGAAGCATATTTAAAGCCTCCGCTGTCGACCGACCCTGTCTGCCATATGAAAGTCGATCCTGCAAAGGCCAAAGCAAGCACAACCCACAACGGAACGAAATATTATTTTTGCTGCCAGGGATGTCATGACAAGTTCGTGCAGAACCCGGAGAAATATCTGCAACCGCCTGCGCCGACACTGGTCACTCTAACGGGTGCTCCCCAGCCTGCCGTCACAGCGGCATCAAGCCAAGCCGTCGAATATATCTGCCCGATGGACCCCGAGGTCCACGAGAGCAAGCCCGGCGCGTGCCCGATCTGCGGAATGGCCTTGGAGCCCGCGCAGATATCCCTAAGCAACACCCGCATCGAGTACACGTGCCCGATGCATCCAGAAATTGTGCGTCCGGCGCCGGGTAACTGCCCCATCTGCGGTATGGCGCTCGAACCCCGCACGGTTGCCGTCGAGGAAATGAATCCGGAACTGGACGATATGCGGCGGCGATTCTGGATCGGAGCGGCGCTGACGATCCCGCTGCTGGCGATCATGGGGGATGGATTCCTGGCGGCCCATCCAATTGCAAGCCTGCTGGGAAAAACGGCGCTGGGATGGGTGGAGTTTGCCCTGGCCACTCCTGTGGTGCTGTGGTGCGGCTGGCCGTTTCTGGTCCGGGGATGGAATTCCCTGCGCAGCTGGAACCTGAATATGTTTACGCTGATCGGCATGGGTGTCGGCGTCAGCTATCTCTACAGCCTGGGTGCGCTGATCGCTTCCCTCGCTTGGGCGAATCATATTCCCGCGACGCTGAAGGCGGCAGGCGGAGGCGTGAATCTCTACTTTGAACCGGCTGCGGTGATTACAACGCTAGTTTTGCTGGGTCAGGTACTGGAACTGAAGGCGCGCAGCCGCACATCCAGCGCATTGAAAGCCTTGCTGGGCCTGGCGCCCAAGACGGCTCGGGTTGTGCTGCCCGACGGACGCGAAGAAGATCGTCCGCTGGAAGCCATTGCGGTTGGCGATAGGCTGCGCGTGCGGCCTGGCGAAAAGGTCCCTGTCGACGGCGTGGTGCTCGACGGCGACAGCAGTGTTGACGAATCGATGGTGACCGGCGAGCCGTTGCCCGTGGAAAAAACCGTGGGCAGCCGGGTTACAGGCGGAACGGTGAATGCGACCGGAAGTTTTCGCATGCGTGCTGAACGGGTGGGCAGCGAAACTCTGCTCAGCCAGATTGTACAGATGGTAAGCGCCGCGCAGAGAACGCGCGCGCCCATCCAACGGCTGGCGGATCGGGCCGCGGGATGGTTTGTGCCCACGGTGGTAGTGATCGCCGTGCTGACGGCGATTATCTGGGCGCTGTGGGGTCCGGAGCCGCACTTGGCGCACGCGCTGGTCAACGGCGTGGCGGTCCTGATTATTGCCTGCCCGTGCGCTCTGGGACTAGCGACGCCGATGTCCATCATGGTTGGGACGGGACGCGGAGCACAGTCGGGAGTACTGGTGCGCAACGCGGAGGCGCTGGAAAGGCTCTCCGAGGTCACCATCCTGGTAGTGGATAAAACCGGCACGTTGACCGAGGGAAAACCGCAGCTGACGCAGATTGAGACGGTGGGAAACCTCGCCGAGAATGAGGTCCTCCGGCTGGTGGCCAGTCTCGAGCAGGCGAGCGAACATCCGCTGGCCGGAGCGATTCTTCGCGCAGCAAAAGAGCGACAACTGTGGCTGGCGCCCGCGACCGGGTTTCAGTCGACCACCGGCAAAGGCGCCCAGGCCGAGGTGGAAAGCAAATCCGTAGTGATTGGCAATGCAGCGCAGATGGAAGCCGCAAGCATCCAGCTTGGAGGTAGCAAAGAGCGCGCCGAGGCGATGCAACGCGAGGGTGCAACGGTTTTGTTCGCCGCGGTGGATGGTACGTTGGCGGCGCTCCTGGGGGTTTCAGACCCAATCAAGACCTCTGCGGTCGAAGCCATGCGGCAGTTGCACCGGGACGGCCTGCGCGTTGTGATGTTGACCGGAGATACACGGACCACAGCGGAAGCGGTCGCGCGACAGCTCGGCATCGATCAAGTGGAAGCAGGCGTATTGCCGCAACAAAAAGCCCAAGTGATTCAGCGGCTCCAGGCCGAGGGTCCAACGCAGCGGGTAGCCATGGCGGGCGATGGCATCAACGATGGTCCGGCACTGGCGCAGGCGGATGTTGGAATTGCCATGGCAACTGGAACGGATGTCGCCATTGAAAGTGCTGGAATTGTCCTGGTCAAGGGAGATCTACACGGCATCTTGAGGGCTCGCAACCTTAGCCGTGCAACCATGCGAAATATCCGGCAGAACCTTTGGTTTGCCTTCCTTTACAACTCCCTGGGAATACCCATCGCCGCCGGAATTCTGTATCCATTCTTCGGGCTGCTTCTAAGCCCCATGATTGCCAGCGCCGCCATGACCATGAGTTCGGTTTCGGTCATCTCCAACGCGCTGCGCCTGCGATCCGTCAAGCTCGGCTGAGCGAGAATTCTCCGAAGATCGCTGCGATTGGTAGAATCAAACTATACCGATGAAGTGCCCCTACTGTGGATTTACGCAAGACCGAGTTGTCGATTCGCGAGAAAGCAAGGAAGCCGACTCCATCCGGCGGCGACGCGAATGTGAACGTTGCCAAAAGCGCTTCACCACCTATGAGCGTCTGGATGAAATTCCCTACATGGTCATCAAGAAGGATGGCCGTCGCGAAAAATTCGACCGGCAGAAAGTTCTTAGTGGGCTGTTGCGCGCCTGCGAAAAGCGTCCGGTACCGGCAGCGCAGTTGGAATCCATCGTGAACCAGGTGGAGAACTACGTGATGGACTCCGCGGAACGCGAACGTAGCACCGCGGAGGTGGGCGAACTTATTATGCGCGAGCTGAAGGCCCTTGATACCGTCGCGTACATTCGTTATGCCTCGGTGCACCGGGACTTTAAGGACGTCAACGAATTCAAGTCCGAGCTGGAATCGCTGTAGGCGAATCGGACGCGCTCCATCGCTCAAGCCGCACGAACTGGGAGAGAACACTGGATGACCGCACAATCGACCGCAACCGAGCACAAAATTACGCTGATTCCCGGCGATGGCATTGGACCGGAGATTACTCGCGTCGTGGTACGAATTCTGGAAGCCACGGGCGTCAAGTTTCAGTGGGACGAGCATCTGGCGGGCGCGGAGGCCTACGAGCGATACCAGGAATACATTCCAAGCGAACTGTATCAATCGATCGAGCGTAATCGTGTGGCGCTGAAGGGGCCGGTGACGACGCCGATCGGCGGCGGCTTCTCGTCCATCAACGTAATTCTTCGCAAGCATTTTGAACTCTACGCGAATTTTCGTCCCATTCAGAACCTTCCCGGCCTGCCGACCCATTATCCAGGCGTCGACCTGATCATCATTCGCGAAAACACGGAAGGCCAATACGTCGGCATTGAACACGAAGTGGTGCCGGGGGTGGTCGAGTCGATCAAGATCATCACCGAAAAGGCCTCTACCCGCATCGCGGAGTTTGCTTTTTCGTACGCTCGCAAGCATCACCGCAAGAAAATCCATGCCGTGCATAAGGCCAACATCATGAAGATGTCCGACGGCCTGTTTCTTCGCTGCGCGCGCAATGTCGCCAAACATTATTCAGACGTGATCTACGGAGAACACCTGGTCGACAACACCTGCATGCAGCTGGTGACGAATCCCTATCAGTACGACATGCTGTTGCTGGAAAATCTCTATGGAGACATCATCAGCGACTTGTGCGCCGCATTTGTGGGCGGCCTGGGGCTGGTTCCAGGAGCCAACCTGGGGAGCGATTGTGCGATCTTCGAAGCCGTTCACGGTTCAGCACCAGACATCGCCGGCAAGAACATCGCCAATCCCACTGCACTGCTGCAGTCGGCCGTGCTGATGCTGCATCACATCGACGAGGCGGACGCCGCGGACCGTGTTCATCGAGCGATCGAGAAGGTGTATGAAACCAAGCAATCGCTGACGCGCGACGTGGGTGGTACAGCTGGAACAAATGAATTTGGCGATGCGGTCATTGCGGCGTTGGCTGACTAACTAATCGCGGGATCATTGTTCATTCTGCGGGCGAAGATAAGGACATTCAGCATAATGGGAAAACACTACACGCGCGTCGGACTCTGGGCCATTCCGCTGGTTGCGTTGGCGATTGCCGGTTGCAGTAAGCACGCGGGAACGAATCCGTCCGCGGCTGGAAATACCAGCTCGCCCGCAACCCCAACGGCCAATGCGCAAATCGATCCGGCAACAGCGGGCTCAGTGTCGGGGACAATCCGGTTCAACGGCAAAGCGCCCACTTCCATTGTGATTGACATGACACAGGATCCGGCCTGCGGTCAGACCCCAAACGAGACGGAGCAATATGTGGTCCATGACGGCCAGCTTGCGAACGTCTTCGTTTATGTGAAAGATGGCCTGGGTAACCGGATCTATATGCCCATCAAGACCCCGACGGTGCTGGACCAGAAAGGCTGCCGCTATATTCCGCATGTGATCGGCGCGATGGTCGGGCAGCCAGTCGAGTTTCGCAATAGCGATCGCACCATGCACAACATTCACATTGTTCCACCGGGAAGCGACGACAGCTCCGGGTTCGACATTTCTCAGCCGCCGATGGCGGGCACCGAGCAACATGTCTTTCGCAACGCGGGGCTCATGATTCCTGTCCGCTGCAACAATCACCCCTGGATGGAAGCATTTCTGAACGTCGTCAACAATCCATTTTTCGCGGTTTCAAACGCGGATGGAACATATAAAATTCAAGGCCTGCCGCCCGGAACCTACACGCTGGTCGCCGTGCACGAGAAGCTGGGATCGCAGTCACAACAGATCACCGTACAAAGCCACAAGACATCGACCGCCAATTTTGCGTTCAGCAAGTGATGCATCAACGCGCACTTGGCTGCTATAAATGAAATAACTATTTTCCATGCAAACTCCATACAAAATAGGCATTCTGGGCGCGACCGGGATGGTCGGCCAACGCTTCATCCAGCTTTTGGAGAATCATCCATGGTTTCAGGTGACGTGGCTGGCCGCCAGCGATCGCTCGAGCGGCAAACGGTACGAAAACGCCGTGCGCTGGAAGCTGGACACGCCCATTCCCGCCTCGGTGGCAAAACTGCCCGTTTCGCCGGCAACTCCGGAGCAAAATCCGGGCGGCGTTCCTGAGATTATTTTTGCCGCGCTCGACACCGACATTGCCCGCGAACTGGAACCGAAATTCGCGGCCGCCGGGTGTGCCGTCATTTCTAACTCCAGTGCATTTCGTATGCAGGCGGATGTACCGCTGGTGATTCCAGAAGTCAACGCCGATCATCTAGCGCTGATTCCGCAACAGAACTGGATTGGCACGAACAAGAGCGCCGAGAAGCGTGGCTACATCGTGACCAATCCGAATTGTTCCGCGATTGGACTGGTGATGGCGTTGAAGCCGTTGGCAGAGCGGTTCGGTCTGCGCTCCGTGTTTGTCAGCACCATGCAGGCGATCAGCGGCGCTGGATATCCGGGCGTGCCGTCGCTCGATATTTTGGGCAACGTAGTTCCCTTCATTAAGAATGAAGAAGAGAAGTTGGAAGCTGAGACGCGCCGGCTTCTGGGTAAACTGGAAAACTCGCAAGTCACGTTGCTGGACGCGAAAGTAAGCGCGCACTGCAATCGCGTCGCGGTGGAAGATGGCCACACGGAAAGCGTCAGCATCGAGCTGGCAAGCAAGCCGAGCCGAGAGGAAATCCTCGCAGCCTGGGAGGAATTTCAGCCGCTCAAGGGGCAGAATCTTCCCACCGCGCCCGAGCAGCCGGTGGAATTCAATCCGGCGGAAGATCGTCCGCAGCCTCGTCTGGACCGCATGCGTGGACGCGGGATGGCAGCCACAGTGGGCCGGTTGCGGCCCTGTTCGCTGCTGGACTGGAAGTTTACTGTGCTGTCGCACAACACGATTCGCGGGGCGGCAGGCGCGGCGCTGCTGAATTCTGAATTGCTGGCGTCCCAGGGCAAACTGTTGCCATCCGGATTGAAGCCATGAGCGGTGCGATGAAAATCGTTGTGATGAAGTTCGGCGGCACCTCGGTCGAGAACGCGGCAGCGATTGCGCGCACCGCTGAAATTGTCGAAAGTCGTCGCGCGCGCGGTCTCACTCCAGTTGTTGTGGTCAGCGCCATGGCCAAGGTCACGGATCAATTGCTGGCCGCAGCCGCTGCTGCCGAGCGCGGCGACCGCAGCGGCGCGCTTGCCATCAGCTCCCGCCTGCGGAATCGTCATCTCGATGCAGCTTCGGCGATGTTGACCGGCGTGTCGGTCGCCGCAACCCACAAGTGGCTCGAGGAGCAATTTGAGTCCCTTGATGATCTGTTACGCGGATTGGCAGCCGTGCAGGAGCTGACGCCGCGCACCACCGACCTGGTGGCCTCCTACGGCGAGCGCTTGTCGAGCCACATGATCGGCGAACTCTACGCGCAATCCAGTCTGAATGGCATCCACGTCGACGCCCGCACTTGCATCGTGACCAACGGCGACCACGGCAAGGCGACACCGTTGGAAGAGAAGATTGAGCAGCAGCTGCGGCAGCATGTTCTGCCACTACTCGAAAAAGGACATGTTCCCGTGCTCGGCGGTTTTATCGGCGCAACCGAGAAAGGTGTCACCACCACGCTGGGCCGCGGTGGGTCAGACTTTACCGGCGCGCTGATTGGGCGCGGATTGAACGCACACGCGATTGAAATCTGGACGGACGTCAACGGCATTATGACCGCCGATCCGCGGGTGTGTTCCGACGCGCTTCGGGTCAAGACGATCAGCTTCGAAGAGGCTTCGGAGCTCGCCTATTTCGGCGCCAAGGTGCTGCACCCGGCCACGATCCTTCCCGCGGTGCAAAAAAACATTCCGGTGTGGGTGCTGAATTCGAAAGATCCCGGCAATCAAGGCACGCAGATCACCGCCATTGCGCGACATTCGCGTACGCCATTTAAATCGATCGCTATCAAGCGCAAGCTGACCATTATTGACGTTGTCGCCAGCCGCATGTTGATGACCCATGGTTATCTAAAAGCGATCTTCGATGTGTTTGACAAGCACAAGTGCGCCGTCGATATGGTATCTACGTCGGAAGTCAGCGTCTCTCTCTCTGTCGACTCAAACGATCGCCTGCCCGCCATCGCCGCAGACCTGAGCCAACTGGCGGACGTGAAGTATGAGGGTCGCAAAGCGCTGATCTGCATGGTCGGTGAGAATATTCGCGGTCAGCGAGGGATTGCCGCGCAGGTGTTCAATGCCATTCGCCACGTCAACGTGCGGATGATTTCGCAGGGCGCTTCGGAGATCAACATGAGTTTTATGATCGAAGAAGACGACGTGGAAGAGGCGGTTCGGTCGCTGCACCGGCATTTTTTCCAGGATCCAGATCCGGAGATTTTCGACGTGGAAGCGCGCGAACCGCTGACAGAGGATTCCACCCCGACCGCTGTTGCCGCGAAAAGGAGTTAGCGCGATGCGCATGCTGATTCTCGGTCAAGGAAAAACCGGGCGCGTCGTGACGGAGATTGCTCGCGAACGCGGGCACAGCGTTCAGACGCTCGAAGAAGAGGAAAACAAGGAAGCTGGCTCGCTCACCGCGCCTAGCCTGGCCTCGTTCGATGTCGTGATCGATTTCACTACCCCGGAGGCTGTGGTCAAGAATCTTCGCGCCTGCCTGGCCAATGGCGCCAAAGTTGTTGTCGGCACGACAGGCTGGTATCAGCATCTGGGAGACATGCAAGCTCTGGCTGCGCGCAAGAATGCAGGACTTCTCTACTCGACAAATTTTTCTTTCGGTGTGCAGCTGCTGTATCAACTGGCGAAGCTGCTGGGAAATCAGGCAGGCGGTTATCAGTTCAAGATTGAAGAGACCCACCACACGGAAAAACTCGATTCTCCCTCAGGCACTGCGCTGACTCTTCAGAAGGTTTTGGCTGCAACGACCTATGGAGCGTCGGCCACGATCGACGCGCACCGCGTGAAAGATGCCATCGGAACCCACCGACTGGAAGTCAGCTCTGAAAACGAGCAGATTGTTGTGGAGCATCAAGCACTATCGCGGCGCAGCTTCGCCTACGGAGCGGTTCGCGGCGCGGAATGGCTGGCGACACGTTCCGGAAACTTCGATTTCCAAGATGTATTCGCGCAGATCCTCGCCTGAGCTTTCTCCCCAGTGATTGCTACATAGTAGCGTCCCCATTTATTCACAAGGAGTTGTGCGCGACGGTGTATCCTGCCGTGTCTTCGTTGTAGACTGCAAAGATATGGAGCTCTCTGGATGTGGTACCGCACTTGTCACGCCGTTTCTTTCCAGCGGCGATGTGGATTGGCATGCACTACAAAGCCTGGTTCGCTGGCAAATTGAAAGTGGCATTCATTTTCTTGTCCCCACGGGTTCCACCGGGGAAGCCTGCGCCCTGCTGGAGTCGGAATGGCTGCGCCTGGTGAGTGTGGTGGTTGAGGCGGCGGAAGGTCGTGTGCCGATCTTCGTCGGTTGCAGCCACAATACGTCTCAGCAGGCGATTGCGCGCGTCAAGAAATTGCAGGCCATTCCCGGCGTCGATGGTGTGCTGACAGCCAATCCGTATTACACCAAGCCAACCCAGGAAGGCCAGTATCTCCACTTCCGCGCGATCGCAGAGAATACGCATCTCCAGGTGCTGATTTACAACATCCCCAGCCGCACCGGAATCAACCTGCTGCCGGAGACGACGGCCCGGTTAGCAGAAATTCCCAACGTGGTCGGCATCAAGGAATCCAGCGGAAATCTGCAGCAAATTACAGAGGTGGTGCATGCCGTGCCCGATCATTTTAAGGTGTTTGCCGGCGACGACAACCTGGCGCTGCCCATCCTTTCTGTCGGCGGCGCGGGCGTCATTTCAGTCGCGGCCAATGCTATTCCCGCCCAGATGACGCGCATGATTGATGCGGCGCTCAACGATGACTGGGCGCTGGCGCGGCAACTGTATCGCAAATATTATCCATTGATTATTGGCGATTTCATTGAGCCGAATCCACAGCCGGTCAAGTGCGTTCTGGCGCTGATGGGACGCATTCAGGAGGAGTATCGCCTGCCCATGATGCCGGTGGTGCCGAAGACGAAGGCACACCTGGAAAAACTGGTTCACGAACTAGGACTGATGGAGCCGACTGCGGCAGGAAAACAGGCTGTGTCTGCCGTGGCTGCGGCAGCCACTTCGCACAGCTAGTCCCGATATTTCGAAGTCGTCGCGGCAATTCATCAAACAAAACCAAATCAGAGGAAGTCGAACTGTGTCTCAAGCCTCGCTCGCATCCCGCATCGATGCAGCCTTCCAGCAAGGTGCGCAGAGCGGTGATGCAGCCGAAAGCGAGTTGGCGTTTTATGAGCTGCGCGATGCGTTGACGAGCGGAACTCTTCGCGCCGCCGAACCCGATCCGACCCATCCCCATGGCTGGCGAGTGAATGCATGGGTAAAGCGCGGTATTCTGCTGGGATTCCGTATCGGTCAGTTGGTTGAATCCGGGGCAGACTTGTCCTTTGTCGACAAGCACACCTATCCCGCACGGCGGTTCACGACCGGAGAGCGTGTTCGCGTCGTTCCAGGAGGCTCCGCGGTACGCAGCGGCGCTTACCTTGCGCCAGGCGTGGTCTGCATGCCGCCGATGTATGTCAACGTGGGCGCCTATGTCGACGAGGGGACCATGATCGACTCGCACGCCCTGGTCGGTTCCTGCGCGCAGATTGGACGCAATGTTCATCTGAGTGCAGCAGCGCAAATTGGCGGGGTACTGGAACCGGTGAACGCCAGCCCGGTGATTCTGGAGGATGGCGTGCTGGTCGGCGGCAATTGCGGCGTGTATGAAGGCACGCTGGTACGGAAGCGGGCCGTGCTGGGCGCTGGTGTCATTCTGACGCGCTCGACCCCGGTCTACGACGTCGTCCATGGAGAAATCCTGCGGGCCTCTCAGAAGAGCCCTCTGATCATTCCGGAGGATGCGGTGGTCGTCGCGGGGGCGCGCGCCATCTCTCGCGGCAAAGCTGCGGAGTGGGGGCTGAGCCTTTACACTCCCGTGATCGTGAAGTATCGCGACGAGAAAACCGAACTGTCGCTAGAACTCGAAGATCTGCTGAGGTAGGGCTATACCGCGACCCGTTCAGAGCCGCGACCTCGCTTCGGCGACGCCAATATCGTCCCGGCGAAATAAATCTCTCGCTCAGCCATTCCAAGCGTGCAACCGACGCCGGGGTGATGTACCCTGAAGTCCCCCTGCCCGGTCCCTGAAAAGACTTCCGATTTTACCGGAGGTACGTATGCCGCTAAAACTCACTACGCGGTTTTGTCAGAATGTTTCCATCATCCAATGCAGCGGTCGCATTGTTTTAGGGGAAGAAGTAGCATCTCTTGAAGCAGCTCTGGGCCAAGCCGTGCGCGAGTGCGGACAGGTGGTCCTGCACCTGGGTGAAGTGACCCGCCTGGACAGTATCGGGCTGGGGTTGATCGTGCGCTACGTGACCAATCTTCGCAAGCGCGGAGGCGATCTGCGACTGGCGGCCGCGCCCGCGTTTGTGGTGCGCCTGCTGGAGCTGACGATGCTTTCCGAAGTGATCCAGACATATGCGACGGAACAAGACGCGATCTCCTCCTTTTCGAAGAAGGCGCCCCCGCAGAACGCTCAGGGTTGTCGCGGTCCGCGGGTGCTGGTTGTCGACTCATCGGCGGATCTTTGCGTGTTTATCCGCAGCGTGCTGGCGCAACATGGGTTCGATGTGAAGTCAACCAACCTGGTGCACGATGCAAAGACGATGCTGCAGGTGGGAGACATCGACGTGATCCTGATTGGTCCCAGCACGCCCCAGCTTTCATCGGAGAGCGTGGCGCAGTCTCTCGCAGCGGTCGCTCCGAACGTCAAGACGCTGCAGTTGGGCGCCGACTTCAAAAGTCATCATGCCCATGAGGCCGCCCAGATATTGCTGGAGATGTTTGAACTCCCTGGATCAACGAAGCAGAGTGCGTGACTTGATTCAGTTGGGTGATGTTGCGCGGCTCTACACCGTAGCCATTACCTCCGCCGCACGCACGACGCTGACGACGGTGATGTCATCCTCCTGGCCGAAGTTTTGCGCGATTTCGGCGATGGTTGCGGCGGGTTGATGGCTGATTTCCTGCGTGCGTGCAAAGCCGAACAGTTCCCTCTTCTCATTGGTGGCTTCGACCACGCCATCGGAAACAAACGTCAACCGATCGCCGGGTTGTAATTGGAAATTCATCACCGCGAATTCCGTATCCTCTGCCGTTCCCAGAGGCAGTGCGCCTTCCATCGATATCTCTTTGCCGTTCACATACGGCGGCAGATGTCCGGCATTCCCCAAGATCACCGAGCCATCTGGCGCAATGCGCAGCGCCAGGCATGTCGCGTTGGCGTGACCGCGGCCGAGCAGCCGGCGATTCAACGACTGCAACATCCTCAAAGGATCAAAGCTAGTCTCCGCCTGATTGCGGATGGCGCCTACCAGTAAAGACACCAGCATAGCGGCCTGCAAGCCATGGCCAGCCACATCGCCGACAACGATCAACACGCTTCCGTCGGAGGGATGAGCGAGGATTTGGAAAAAGTCGCCACCGACACGGCGAGTGGGACGATATTCGCTTTCCAGCGTAAGGCCGGGAACAGCCGGTAGCGCCTCCGGAATCAACATCTGCTGCACTTGGCGGGCCTGCTCCATTTCCAGTCTCCACTGTTCCCTTTCTCGCTCGGAATGCAGAAAGCGGCGGACAAGTAGCACTGAGATGATGGTGAGCGAGACGATGAGTGCGACCTGATTGATGCTGACTGCAACCCCAAATGGGAAGAATTGCGCCGGTATGTGGAGGACGAGCAGTTCTTCCTGATAGATCGAGATTCCCACCAGGACCACGGCCGGCAACGCCAGCCAACCCTCCGCCTTCTCCTTGTAAATGCCG